>DASREJ010000157.1:0-6106 GCA_035652115.1 Bryobacteraceae bacterium | reverse complement strand
ATCGGGATACAGCGAGTTCTTTATGGAAGCGATGCGCCCACTCCAGACAACCTGCCGAAGGCCGCTCTGGAAAGATTCCACAGACTTCCGCTGACGAAAGACGAGTTTCGCACGATCGAAAACAACATTGCGCCTTATGTAATCAATTGGCTCAAACGCACACACACGAATTGATGCAAGCCATCGCAGGTATATCTTGGAAACCGTTCCGGTGGGTCAGCGCCGATGCTGCCCTTCGCTCCAAGGGATGCGTGGTCGGTCACTCCAAACCGTAAGCCGGATACGGAACAACAAGTCCCCTTCGCATCGGCTAATTCCGGATGCCAGATACGACTGATATGCAAAGCAGAGCAACCAGGTGTAGTGTGGCGCCGTTCTCAATTGACAACCATCGATACCGCAGTAGATACTGTAATCGGCGCATGTAGGGTGCACCGGCACATTGCAGAAGGGCAATGCCCACCTACGCAATCTCATCGTGGAGAACCTGCATGCCGGATCTAGAGAACCTCAAAAAACAAGCCAAGCTCATATTGCGTTGGCATCGCGAGCAGCATTATCCCGTCGCCGCGCAAATCCGAGAGCGTTTACCTCGTTTTCTGAATATGCCCGATTCGCAGATTCTTGCTGCGAAGTTCAAGCTCAGCGATGCTCAAGAAATGGTCGCAAAGCAGCACGGCTTCGATAGTTGGCAAGCCCTGACGGTCGGACTTTCCGGCACCCCGCGCAAAGTAAAACCGACGGCTTCCAAAGTGACGATTGTTGCCGCCGAGCCGCAGCTATTCGTCACCGATATCAACAGATCATGCAATTTTTTTGTCGAGAAGCTAGGCTTTTCGCTTGTATTCAGTTATGGCGATCCTCCCTACTATGCCCAGGTGAGTCGGGACGCGGCGCGTCTCAACCTTAGGTGTGTCGAAGCATCTTTAATCGGGCCTATGGTCCGTGGCCGTGAGCAACTGTTGGCGGCATCGATGACCGTTGCTACGGCAGATGAGATCAAGCTATTGTTTCTCGAGTTTCAGTCCTCCGGTGCGGCCTTTCACCAGAAGCTGAAAAAGCAGCCTTGGGGAGCTAAGAATTTCATCGTGCAAGATCCAGATGGCAATCTGCTGCTGTTTGCTGGGCCCGAAAACTAGCAGCTACAAAGCCCATTTTCGCGCACCGCGCTACCACCGACCGAGTCACGTGGTAGTACTCCCCGACATTGCGTTTGCACGGCTGCTCGCATAATCTGCGTGATGATGCCTAGACAGACATTCGTGTCAAAGACAAGTTCCTTGCTCGGAAAAGGTCGCGCCGCTGTGGTCTTCGTGCTATTGTGTCGCTCTGTGTCGGCGGTGACGATCGCATCACAGGGGAATCCGACGCCGTTTGATAATGCCGGCTTAGCCGTGACTAGCATTGAAGGAGATGAAGTTTCCTGGACATCTCTGAATCGATACGAAAACGTGTCCATTTCAGCACTGCTCTTCGGTCCGTCCGTTTTAGTTACAGGCACTGCCTATCTCAATACGCAAATCGGCTTGGGCGCGTCGACCTCTACGCAGATCGCGTCGTCAAATTTTAATTTTGTACAGGGCGATGCGAACATTCAGCTGTTCTCCGGGTTGACGCTTGAACCAGGCACCTACTATTTGGTTTTGTCGACTCAGAGCACGACCGGAGGAGGGTGGCTGTTTGCAACGGCACCGGTAGATGTTACTGATGCGGGCACAACAATCGGTTCAAGCCAGTACTACTTACACACGTTTCCAGGAACCATTTATCCTCCGGTCGGAGATTTCGGCCCACTCTTTCCGAATGAGCAGTTCGTTTTCGATGTAGAAGGAGACCGCGTAAACGACGCTATTCCGGAGCCGGGCAGCCTGTCGTTGATGGCACTCGCACTGCTCATTTTCGGCTGCTTGCGTTCCGGCCGTGTGAGTTCCGTTTTGGCCAACCGCTCCCTGATCCGCGGATAGTAGAAGAGATCGGATTCGGCGGGGCCGTCTACGTGCTGTAGCGTTAATTCGCCTACTTCCGGCTTGAGTTTCTGATATCCGCCGAGTCACTTCGGCGGGTAAGCTTTGTCGTATGCCGCATCGGTCATTGCCGTTATCGCCGCCTAGTAGCTACTAACAATCGGCCAGATGTCGGATGGCTATGGGATTTGTCGCATAAGGCTCTGCCGGGCTTCAACTCTTCACGCCCTTGTCCGGATCCCATGTGCCTTGCAGTTTGCGCACGTACACGATCTGCCCGATGTGATACGCGTTGTGGGCGCAGAGATTGCCGACGATGTTCGCCCATTTCGCGAGCTGCTGGTCGTCAGCCGTTTCCACAAGTTTCTCAAGGTCGGTCATGACCTGGTCGAGTTGCTTGACGATGTCGGCCCACTGCTTGTTATCGAACTTGTCGAAGGTTTCCTTGTTGTCGCCAGTAAACTTGTCATTCTTGATGCCTTTAAGGTTATTCAGATTGCGCCGATTCCAGAACAGCAAATGATAAGCGAGTTGCCCTGCTGAATGGCTGCTGTTCGGAGGTTGCCAGTTGGCCTGTTCGGCCGTCAGGCCCTCGACGGCAGTATTGATCGGAACGAACCATTCGGCTTTGTTGTGAGTGGTGCGCAACTCGTGCAGCAAGAGGCTTCGCAGCGTAGCCGGTTGTGGTTGAGTCTGAGCAGACAGCGAAAGTGTTGGCAGTACGATGAGCAATGGAAGAAAGGAAAGGCGCGATTTCAAAACGAGTTCTCCGTGTAGGACGTGGCACCCGATATCATAGCCCGAAATCCTGAGACCTCTTCCCCGTCCTTTACAGATTCAGCCTGACACAAATTGCCGCATTAGGAATGGGAAGCCTCCTTCACGCCAGCCTCTTTCCCGCTGGCACGTAAATCCGGCGCGATCCGGAATTTCAAGGACCCCAGGCCTCGGTTCGAGAGCGATCTCTTTTTGCACTTACAAAAAAGTTGGCTTCCCCCGATAATCTAGGGAACTTGTTCGATCGTCTTCCGTAGATGATCATAGGAAGCTGTACTGAATGGCCAAATCTGTCACTCCCACCCTGCTCCAGGGCACATTGGACTTATTGATCCTTCACTCAGTCGCCCGTGGGCCAATGCACGGCTATGCTATTGCGCAAACCATCCATCTCCTCTCCGATCAGGTATTGAAAGTCGAGGAGGGTTCGCTATATCCGGCGCTGTACCGTTTGGAGCTAAATGGCTGCCTCGCCAGTAAATGGGGTTCCTCGGAGAACAATCGTAAAGCCAAATACTACGAGATCACCAAACGCGGGCGCAAGCTGATTGCCGAGCAACAGGAAACGTGGGATCGACTTTCCGCGGCGGTCAATCGGGTACTTGCGAGGGAACCGCAATGATCCGGCGCCTGTTGCTCAAAGTGGTGCGTCGCCGCCGCCTGGAACAGGAGTTGAAAGCGGAACTCGCCTTTCATCAGGAGATGGCGGCCGCCGGCAACAACTCCTCCCCGTTCGGTAACCGAGCGCTTATTTTTGAGCAGGCGTTGGACGTCTGGCGCTTCAACCACGCTGAGAATTTGTGGCGGGATTTTGTGTACGCGCTGCGCACGCTGCGAAAGAGTCCCGGATTCGTAGCTACTGCGTTATTGTCACTCAGTCTCGGCATCGGCCTAAATACGGCGATTTTTTCGCTCGCGGTTGAGTTTCTCTTGAGTCAACCGTCAGTGCGCGATGCGAAATCGCTGGTGTACGTCCGGCAGGGCGGCAATAGCCACGTTCTTCCACAAACGATAGAGGATCTTCGGCGCAGCGGTCTGTTTGAGGACGTCGTGGGCGAACACGATGAAACCTTCATCAATTTCGATAACGGCGCCGAGACAAAGCAAATATTTGCGGCACAGGCGACGCAGAACCTCTTTAGCGTGCTTGGCATTCCAGTACAACTTGGGCGAGGCTGGAGGCAGAGCGATCCCAAAGAAGTAGTAGTGCTGCATCCGCATTTTTGGCATACGCGGCTGCACGGCGATCCCCGCATTGTGGGTAAGGCGATCCGGCTGGATGGAGGTCTCTACACAGTTCTCGGCGTTCTGCCGGATGACTATCGCAGTTTGACCGGTTACGGCTTTTCGCCAGACGTACTCATGCCGGCTTATCTGGATGGCACCATCTTGGCCGCGTATGCCCGGCTCAAGCCAGGCATGACCATCGGTCAAGTGAATGCTGCGATGGCGGCACTGGGACACCATCTGCATCGCGAATTCCCAGCCAGGTATGATTTGCAACAACCGCTGAATGCGAGTCCCGTCGGCGGCATAGCTCGGCTTCAGCTAGACAGGCAGGCGTTGACCATCGGCGTTTTTTTTCTCATTCTTCTCGTGGGTGTAGGCCTTGTTCTGCTGGTTGCCTGCGCCAATGTGGCGGGTCTGCTGCTGGCTCGTGCTTCCGTGCGGCGTCAGGAAATCGCTATCCGGCTCGCCCTGGGCGCAAGCCGCCTGAGACTGTTGCAACAACTTATGATGGAAAGCTTTGTGTTGTCCGTTGTGGGCGCTGCGCTGGCTTTCTTTTTTGCCTTGACGGCGGCTAAAGGAGCCGCGGCTATTTCACTTCCTGTCCCCGTTCCCATTCGGCTCCACATTGAGATGAACTGGCGGATTGTGTCCTATGCCGCGCTATTGGCCATTGCTTCCTCAATTGCCTGCGGCTTGGCGCCAGCGCTTCTCTCTTTAAGAGAGTCGCTCTCCCAAAGGATGCAGCGGGAGCGCAAGTTGCGCCTGAGGCGCGCGATGGTAATTGGTCAGATTGCCCTATCTTCTATTGTGTTGACAACGGCCGCCCTGTTTTTACAAAACCTGTTGCGAACCAAGTCGATCAACCCCGGTTTCGACGTCCACCATACGGTGCGCGCCGAGGTCTTTCTGCCCCCGCACCGATATACCGATGGCCACACAATAAATCCATATGTCAACCGGGCGCTTCAAGGGCTGCTTACTATTCCCGGCATCGACGGCGCTGCAGCCGCGCGCATCGTTCCCTTCACCGATGCCACTAACTTCGGCGTGACCCTCGTATTTCATGACTCCGGCGAAAAAAAGCACGCCGCATTCAACTGGAACGCTGTGACACCAGACTATTTTCGGGTAATGGAGATTCCTCTGTTGCGGGGGAGAACGTTTGGCGGCCAGGACCAAGGTGCATCAAAGGTCGTGGTGGTTAACGAAGAGTTCGTTCAGCGCTATCTGCCGCGGCGGGAACCGCTCGGGCAAACATTCATATGGACCGACGAAAAAACTCCGTATCGAATCGTCGGTGTTGTGAAAGCCACGAAGAATATGACGATGGGCGAGAACCCGCGCGCGCAACTGTACGAACCGTTAGCGCAGATCGTCAATGACAGGCCTCGCATTCAGTTCGTGGTCAGGTCTGTCATTCCTCCTGCCGCGGAACTCAAAGCAGTGCAACAGATGCTGCGCCGTACGGAACCGGCATCCGGCATCGAAGTCGAGACAATGTTCAGGGCCATCGGATTTGCATTTTTGCCATCCCAGGTGGGAGCATTTTTGATGGGCAGCATCGGTGCTTTGGGGCTGCTGCTGGTGATGATTGGACTTTACGGCCTCCTCGCGTACTCGGTGGCGCACCGAAGAAGAGAAATCGGTATACGAGTAGCAATCGGTGCTTCGCCGCGCAATGTTTCGGCGCTGGTACTGCGCGAGTTTACGCTGATGCTCGTTGCCGGCGTTGTCATCGGGGTAGTCATCTCTTTATTTGTGACTCGCCCCATAGGGCTTTTTCTTGTGCCGGGATTGAGTTCCTCCGATCCCGCCAGTTTTGCTGTGGCTGTTGTTGTCCTTGTGATGACGGCGGCACTCGCGGTACTCGGCCCTGTGCGCCGCGCTTTGAGCCTCGATCCCATCCGATGCCTCAGATATGAATAATCACGTGGTCGCGCTCCTCGCCTTTTTTCCCAGTCACGAATCTGCCAACTTTTTCTCTCACGTCTATCTCATTGACTTCTAACAACCGACCACCATCTCCATAGCCCCGCAGCCGTTCATCCCGCTCGTCGCCGTTCTATCGTTCAATCGGACGACTAACCCCTCCAATTCAGAAAGGTAAATCTTATGTTCCTCTCGAAACGTAAACG
>DASREJ010000156.1:0-43841 GCA_035652115.1 Bryobacteraceae bacterium | reverse complement strand
TTATATCTCGCGGTGGAGAACATCGATCACAGCAAAACGCGCGCCAAGTCGCCGCAAACGAATGGCATCTGCGAACGCTTCCACCGTACGATGCAGGATGAGTTCTACAGCGTGGCGTTTCGCAAAAAGCTATATACCTCGTCTCTTATTCGTTGCACGGTCGCTGCGAATTGTACACGCTAATGTGGGCCGTGCAGTCGCAAACACCGTATCGCCCGGTGGACTCCGAACGCCACGCACGTTGCAAGAATCTGGCCAGTTTGACGCTTCGGAACTGAACCATCTGCGCTCATAATTAAAGGCACGTTCACCCCACTCGCGATACTTCGTTAATCCCATCTTCGGTCCTCGATCCCCAATTTGGGACGCCCGATCAGGCGAGCGCGGACGCTGAAATGATATTTTCCTTGCGTGGACGAAACGCGGCGGCTGTCCGGCGTGGTTCTTGAGTCGCTCGATAAAGAGCAAGACGCAAGGGAGCTCGCTCGACATGCGTATCAAAGCCGCACGCAGTTCTATAGATTGTTTCGCGCCATGATCGAGGAAACGCCCATAGCCATGCGGCGGAGATTGTTGTTGGAAAGGGCGGCATGGCAGTTGTCTCGTACCCAACTTTCGGTGACAGACATCGGTCTCAACGCGAATTATGGATCGCTCGAAGCATTTACCAGAGCGTTTCGAAAGGCATTCCGAATTTCACCCAGCTTGTATCGCCGTATGGGCGCCACCAGCACGCACCTATACGCGACAAACGGAATTCATCATCATTCCGGTAAGGAGAACACGAAAGGAGCCCCTGAATTTATGGACCTCTTTGATATTTTCGCGGGCCAGGAATCCTGGCACACACGGCGTCTTCTGGATGTAGCGAAGACGCTGAACGATGAACAGCTTGACCTTCCGTTGAAAAACCAAGTGAAGGTTTTCCCATGGGATGGTCCGGATCAGACTCTGCGCCAAATTCTGGACCGGATGGTCCTGACCAAGGAAGTCTGGGCTGCAGCTCTTACGGGCGGGAGTATGCCGGCTATCGACAATACCCCACCGTCGGACCGAACTCCCCGCGCGATGCAAGCCCGCCTCGACAAAGCGGACGCGAAATTCCATGGAGTATTGACAGAGGTACGCAATCGAAGCGGTTGGGATGACACATTTGTGGATGCATTGTGTGAACCACCAGAGACCTTCACCTTCGGTGGCATGTTCGCGCACGTGATTACGTTCAATGCCTATAGGCGGATGCTTGCAATCGATGCGCTGCGGCGTTTAGGTGTGAAGGTGGAAGGGTTTGGCTGTCCCAGCGAATACGTTGCAAGCCTCGCGGTCGCCTCAGTTGGGTGATGGGTGAACAATCACCACCTCCGAACGCTTGAAAGTACACTGACTGCAAGTGATCCCCAGCAGATATTTTCTAATCCTGTGCGTAGCGACCCGGCTGTTATTCGGGCAGGAAGCGGCCGATAAAGGTGAGCAGCATGAGTTCGTCATCCAGGATTTCAAGACGGAATCGGGGGCGACGCTGCCGCAGGCTCGCATCGTTTACGGCACTTTTGGTCATCTCAACAAAGCGCGCGATAACGTCATCCTTTTGCCGTCGCATTATATGGCAAATTTTCACGGCTATGGATGGCTCATTGGTCCCGGCAAATGTCTCGACGCTGCCAAGCTGTTTCTCGTAGCGACCGAACTCTTCGGCAATGGGCGCTCGTCCTCACCTAGTAATACGCCCGAACCTTATCACGGACCGCGGTTTCCGATTATGACTATTCGCGACAATGTGCGCGCGGTGCACAGCCTTCTCACGGACGAGTTGCACGTCACGCATCTGAAAGCCATCATCGGTTTTTCCATGGGAGCGCAGCAGGCCTTTCAGTGGGCGGTAAGCTACCCTGATTTCACCGACAAGATTGTCGCCACCTCCGGAACCGCAAAAACCTACGGTCATGGAATTGTACGACTCGAAGGACAAATAGCCGCAATTGCCACCGACGAGGCGTTCAAGGCCGGCGACTATACAACTGAACCGGAAAAAGGAATCGCCGCCTCGGGCTTAGTGTGGGCCGCGTGGCTCTACTCACAGGAGTGGTGGCGTCGCGAGCTGTGGCGCACAAACTCGCCTTCCGGAATCACGTTTGACCAGGTCCTTGACAGGTTCCGCACGAATTTTTTTCACGACGCGGATGCCAACAATCTGATCCTGCAGATGCGTACCTGGGAGCGTCACAACGTCGGCGATACGCCGGGATTCAATGGCGACGTCGAGCGCGCCTTGCGCGCTATCAAAGTTCCATTCCTGTACATGCCTTCTGAAACCGACTTGTATTTCCCGCTAGAAGACGCGCGCTACGAAGCCCCGTTTATTCCGAAGGGAATTCTTCTGCCCATTCCATCTCTTTGGGGCCATCCAGCCGGTGCAGGCGCCGATCCAGAAGACCTCAAATTTTTGAATGATCATATCGGCCGCTTTCTCGCTGAAGGCCGCCCTTGATTCTCACTATCTGTGCGCTTCTGTGGTGAGCGAATCCGTCCGCCGCAACGCCGACCGAATTCCGCGCCATTCGAGCAGCCGCATCACAGCAATGAATTGCCGAATGATTTTAGGGCCGTTCCCATTCCAAATAGCAGCGAAGGGTATTGGCGTGGTGCTGCCCGGCTTGCGATAGAAGAGGCGATCCGTCCAGGAGCGCCGCCCCTTCGAATTTTCCGGGTAGTCGCGCACAATATCCACCATGGTTTGCAGCAGGCGCATCCTCAGCGGTTCGTGATACTGCGGCATAAAGACGATGTGGCTGAAACGACTTCTCTTCACTTCATCGACAAATTCGGGAAAAGTCGAAGCGCGCGAAAGATTCAGGATCGCGTTTGGTTCACGCCCATGCCTGTCGCCGCCCGCCACAACGGGCAGTCCGATTTGACGGCCTAAGCGAAGAACCTCCCGATTTTCGTGCCATGAGCTCAAACCGTTCACTTCAAGGGCATGCAAGGCAGACGAGTGCTGCCGGAGCAAGTGTTCGAGAGCCCGGACGTGATGGCTCGGGCCGATGCCTTTTTCATCCCACAGCGGATGATTCAGAACCAGCAAGATATCGCGATAAGAATTCAGTTTGTCGAGAATTCCAGCTAGAAACTGCTGGCGTGGCTTGGCTGTGTAAGCGTGCAACTCTTCCAGGAGTGCTGGCGCTTCAGTTGCCGGCATGTTATGGATGCCCAGATGAAAGAAGGTGGTTTCGAAAGGGATCGTCCATTCGGTAGAGACCGGAGCATGATGGTATCGTTCCAGCAATTGCAGCAGGCTACCCGCTCGAATATCATCGTGATCTGTCAAGGAAACAAGGCCCGGAAGCTGAAACTGCCGCTGTATGTGCTTTTCTTCCAGCCGGTATGCTTGCCGCGGTGCGAAGGGCGGTGTCCAAAACATATTCGCGAAATCGAGTTTGAAGCCTCTTTTTTTGTTGAACTCTTCCAATTGACGGCCGATTGCGCGGCCTAGGTAAGGCAGCTTAGCCGTGTATCGCGGAATTATCTCCAGACTTTCTTCCGAATACATGGTGTGGCTGTGCAGCGATACCCCGCTTCGAAAGTCGCGTTGAATGGAACGGTTTTGCCGGAAGAACTGTACCTTCGTTGCCGTCGTAACGCACATAAGATTTCCGCCCCCAAACTCAATTTCGAGTAGGAATGTTGCCAATACATTGGCCTTGCGTTAACAGCGCGTAAAAACGTTTCGAAGTCGGAATGTTCTTATATGTTTTGATGTTGCAATCTTATGAAGGGCGCGGTTTGTCGATGATTTGGCACCGGTAACTCGTTAGTCAAATCGTCGCCATCCTCCAAAAATGCCTCGAACATCAATCCGTAGAGGCCATGGTGGGCGGCTACACGTTCTTGCCGGCTTCGTAAAAATTCGAAGCGAAATGGGGAAAAATATTCTGCTTGCTCGACAAACGGCTGGGAAAAGAAGTCGTGCGAGTCTGCTACTGCTCGTATAATGAGCGATCTCCAGCTCATCTTAAGTAGTGCTTTGAGTGTTGTGCTGCCGTGCGGCAGGTGGTCCATTTGCTTTCCGACATGCTCCGCGAAATTGAGAAGCTGCACCGTTAACACGTCCAGCGGCTCGTCTTTGGACGCAGCATGGGAAAACAATGTCATTGAGCCGCGCTGCAGGTCTTCGCGAACGTCTTGCAGGTCGTCACCTAGTTGCAGCAGAACGCCCCATTCGAATGCGAAGCGGCTTTCCTGTTCATTCAATGAGCCGTTTGCAAGGCACGCATCCGCCAATACGGAGCTTCCGCCCTTCTGACAACTCAGCCGTAGCGTTTCAGTTTCGTCGTACTGACAATCCGTTCGCAGTTGGCGGACGCTTTGTTCTTGCGCGCGATGAATCGAAAGCAAGCAATTGTAGACTTGCGGAAAATCCCTCCGTTCGAATTGCGTTTCAATCAACTCAATCAGGCGCCACAATGCTTGTTCACGATTATTTGCGGCTTCCGTGTTTTCGCCCCGTAACCGCTGCCGGAAACGCCCGCTGAATTGAAGCTTGGCGGTCGTAGAAATGCTCTCGTTATCCAGATAGTTGTCGCTGTACGGATAAAGCAGACTGTACCCCAGGATGCCTGGCGTGATTGCGACAGGTTCACCCAACAACGGCTGGAGCCCGCAGGCCGTCCAGGCATTGCGGCATGCCTGAATAATATCGGCCATGCTTAGCTCGGGGTCGAAATTTCTTGCCCATTTGGCAAGCGTCGTCCCAACGGGCAGAAATTCGCGAGTTAGCAACCCGATCGCATCGGGTTCCAGGTCTAGCGCGCGCGCGGAGAAACGTCCAAATGCAGCGATCACTCGCTCGCGCATCGCTTTGCGTTCCGCGGATCGCACGGCAGCATGTTTCAGTTCGCGTTCGACGGAATTTAGCGCTTCGTCATAAGCGGATTCCCGCTCGCTTTGCTGTTCACGGCTGAAGGGCGCGGCGTTTGCAGGCCTCCCGCTTCGGCATGCGCGCCAGACATCGGCCGTTCGCGCCGCCTGCGATTCCACCCAGCGCCAGTCATAACGTTGCTGCATCCTCCCATCAATACGACATTGAGGGCGACATTGTTCAAAGAAGGGCAAATGCCTGTGCTACAGTCCGCTTGATGCGGAAATTATTTGTTGCCGGCGCGGTTGCGCTTGGGTTGGGCTTGGCTCTCCAAATTGTGGCTGAAGAAAAGGTGGATCTGAGCGTTGTGGGCCGGATTCGCGATGAAGCTTTTGGCGCAAATTCGCGTGTGATGGAGACGGCGTTTTATCTTACCGACGTATATGGTCCGCGGCTCACGGGCTCTCCTAATGCAAAAGCAGCAGGTGAATGGACGATCAAGAAAGTGACCGAATGGGGACTCCTGAACGCGAAGCTGGAGCCGTGGGGTCCTTTCGGGCGCGGTTGGTACTGCACGCGTTTCACCGCCATGATGAAGGAGCCGGAGTTTTCGCCGTTGATCGGATTCGCCCGCCCCTGGTCAGAGGGCACCAACGGACCTGTTAGCGGTCAGGCCGTTATGGCCGTTATTACGGGTCCGCAGGATTTTGACAAATATAAAGGCAAGCTTAAAGGCAAAATCGTTTTAACAGCGCAGCCGCACGCCTCAGAAATGATCACGAGTCCGCTGGCGCGGCGTTTGACCGACGCCGAACTTGAGGAGGAGGCGACCGCTCCGGAACCTACTAGCGGCAATCCGGCCAGCCTGCCCATTGGATTTCTGACTGGCCCCACGCCAGCGCGAGGTGGTCCCGCTGGAACGCGTCCACAGGTAAACATGCGCCAGTTCCGAGGTCAGCTCAACAAGTTTCTAAAAGATGAAGGAGTTCTGGTGGCAATCACACCTGGCACCGGGACTGATGGTGGTGATGTGTTTGGAAGCGCCGCGGGTTCGCCGGATCCTAAAGAAGAAGCGCCGCCGCCTTCGGTTGTCATCACGAATGAACACTATAACCGTATTGCTCGGCTGATCGAAAAGAACATTCCGGTCACTCTGGAATTCGATATCGCGTCGAAATTTACCGAGCCGGAAGATTCTTTTAACGTGGTAGCCGAGATTCCAGGCACAGATCCGAGTGCCGGAATTGTTATGTTGGGCGGACACTTCGATTCCTGGACGGGCGGAACGGGCGCAACGGACAACGCAGCCGGCTCGGCCGTTGCTCTGGAAGCCGTTCGCATTCTGAAGGCGCTCGATTTGAAGATGCGACGGACAGTACGCGTTGCCTTGTGGACAGGCGAAGAACAAGGACTTATGGGTTCACGCGCCTATGTGAAGGAACACTTTGCCGACCCTGCTGACATGAAATTAAAACCTGAGCAGGCGAAAGTTTCTGCGTACTACAACCTCGATAACGGCAGCGGCAAAATTCGGGGCATTTATCTGCAAAATAATCCGATGGTACGGCCCATTTTCGAAGCGTGGCTTGCGCCCTTTAAAGATCTCGGCGCAGACACTCTCACCATCCGCAACACGGGCAGTACGGACCACGTCTCGTTCGATGCTGTAGGAATTCCCGGCTTCCAATTCATTCAGGATCCGCTTGAATACAGCACGCGATCGCACCATTCCAATATGGATCTTTACGATCGCCTGCAAGCTAACGACCTTGAGCAGGCTTCCGCAGTGATGGCATGGATGGTGTACAACACCGCTGAGCGCCCCGAAATGCTTCCGCGTAATCCGCTCCCGAAACCGCGTCCGAATCGCGGTGAAGGCGCAGGCCCAGGAGCCAACCGGGCGAACAATATGCCAAATCCCACTTCCGGGAATTGAAAACGGCACACCAAACGCGATTTAGAAAGAATTTATTGGACGGATAGCCCTCGCGGCGCGTATACAGACTCATGGACTGGTTGCGCCGCGACGTTCGATTCGGCTTCCGGACGCTGCTTAAAGATAAGACGTTTCTGCTAACGGCGGCGCTGGCGCTCGCGCTTGGCATAGGATCGACCACCGCTATCTTCAGTGTCATCGACAACGTGTTGCTGGAACCATTTCCCTACACGGATGGGCAGCGTCTCGCGGCCATCAATATTGTAGATTCGTCCACTCACGACCAATTCGGCCGTCAATTTTTTTCACCGCCCGAATTTTTGGACTACGCGGAGCAGAACCATATTTATGACCGCGTGATTGGAGTCCGCCAGGATCGCGTTCTCATTACTGGTCTCAGCTCCAACCCCGAATCATTTCAAGCCGCCCGCGTTACCGGAAACACGTTCCAATTTCTCGGCCTTCCTCCGCTCGTGGGTCGCGCCGCCACCCCGGCGGACGCGGAACCCGGCGCGCCGCCAGTATTCGTTTTGAGCTACAAGGTTTGGCAAGGCCGGTTTAGCGGCGATCCAAATATCGTCGGCAAGACCTTTACGATGGACGGTCAGCCAAGAACGTTGATCGGCATCATGCCCAAGCGTTTCACGTGGTGGGGAGCTGATCTTTGGATTCCTACCAAAATAGACCGCGCCGATAATGATCCCAACGCGCAATTCTTCGGAATGATGGGCCACCTGAAACCCGGCCTGACGCCGCAAAGCGCCGCGGCGGACGTCGATATTCTGGCCCAGCGTCTCTCAAAGAAATACCCTCTGTATTATCCGAAGAAATTCCATGTGAAGATGACGCTGCTGGTCGACAATGTCGTCGGCCGTTTCCGCCAGACTCTCTATACGTTGTTGGCGGCGGTCGGATTACTTCTGCTTATTGCCTGCGCCAATGTGGCCAATCTCTTGCTTGCCAAAGCAACTGCCCGGGAGAAGGAGTTTGCCGTTCGCAGCTCGTTGGGTGCAGGCCGGTGGGCGGTCGTGCGTCAACTATTGACTGAAAGCCTGATCCTCGCTTTCGTCGGTGCAGGTTTCGGGTGCCTTTTCGCTTGGGGCGGATTGAAAGCGCTAACGGCGGCCTTACCTAAATTCACATTTCCCGATGAGGCGCTGATCACGCTCAACGTTCGAGTATTGATCGCCACCGTCGTAGTCACGATTCTTACGGCGCTTATCTTCGGTCTTGCGCCCGCGCTCGGCTCTTTTACTCGGAATTTGAGTGATCCACTGAAAGCGGGCGGTCGAGGCAACAGCGGATTCCGCCGCGGACGGTTGCGGAACGTGCTGGTGGTCGGCGAAGTGGCCTTATCGCTACTACTGTTGACCGGGGCCGGTTTGCTCATGCGCAGCTTCATTCTGCAGCGTCAGGCGGACCTCGGCATGCGGCCCGAAAAGCTTCTTGACACCCAAATTTCGTTAGGCAAGAAATATCGCACTGCCGAGCAGCAAGCCCGGTTTGTCAGGGAACTGATGCCGCAACTCTCCGTTCTTCCGGGCGTGACCTCTGCGTCCGCGGCTGTTGACTTTCCACCGTTCGGGGGTATCGACACCGATTTTGAAGCGGTAGGCGTATCACATTCGGAGAAGTGGAAGGGGCAAATGGGATTTTGCGACAGCAACTACTTCTCGACTCTCGGCGCGCGCCTCTTACGCGGACGTTATCTAAGCGAAACGGATATTGTCGGCAAACGCAAAGTTGTTGTCGTCAACCAGACCCTTGCAACAAAATTCTTTCCCGGAAAAGATCCCATTGGCAAGCAGATCGAACTCGTCAATCTCACCAAAGCTCCAGAGCCGACCGCCAACCCGTGGTTTGAAATTGTTGGCGTGACATCTGACATTAGAAATCACGGCACGCGTGATACCGTTCTGCCTGAGGCCTACGCGCCCTACACGCTCTCGAGCTACGGAGTTTTCATCGCGTTTCTCCGCACCGTTGGCGAACCGGCCGCGCTTTCGCGCGCGCTTGACGCCGCCGTCCTGAAGATGGATAAGTCCATCCTGCCGCAGCAAACGGGAACTGTTACTGACCAACTCGAACAATTTCAATATGCGCAACCGCGTTTCGGGCTGGAGATTTTCTCCGTATTCGCCGCCATCGGCCTTATTCTTGTTAGCGTTGGTGTTTATAGCGTTGTGTCCTATACCGTTTCGCAACAGAATCGCGAAATCGGCATCAGGATGGCGCTTGGCGCATCCAGAGGCAATGTGCGCCGCTTGGTGATGAGATCGGGAATGCGCTTCATTGTCATTGGAATATTGGTGGGGCTTGCCGCGTCGCTGTTACTGCTGCGCGTGCTCGCCAGCCAGGTGTTCGGAATCAAGACGTACGACCCCATCACTCTTATTGCCGTTGTCATTTTGTTAGGTGTGGTGGGACTCGCGGCGTGTTACGTTCCTTCGGTTCGGGCCACACGCGTTGATCCGCTGGTTTCGCTGCGGTATGAATAAGCGAAACGGACGCTTTTACTGTAAGCCCGCGAGCACCATGTAATAGCCGGCAAGCGCGAGTGTCACGGCCACTATCTCGCGCTTGCGTGGCCGGAAAGACCAGCGTTCCAGCGTACCGATAGCCATGCCGCCTGTCATTGCGATCAGACCATGACCGGTGAACATGCACGCGAGCATCAAAGGCCAGCAACTCCATATACAAGCGAAGCCAATGGTTGCGCCGAAGCGGATGCAGTCCCTGTCTGCGTGCCAGCCGAGTGGATTGAGCGGCAATCTGCGATGACAAGCGACCAGCGCACGTTTATGCGTGCGCGTTGTGAACCACCAAGCTGCGAAAGCAAACAGACATGCCGGAATCATGTACGTATGAGTTTGCGGTAGCTCACGTAGAGCCGCCGGCAAAACGCCGGCTGCAAGCCACAGGCCCAAATACCCGATCAGAAAACCCGTGATCGCTCTGTACCGGCGCAGCCAAAGGCTGCGAGCAGCGGTGAGACGAATGCTTTCCAAATTGAACGGCAACATCATGGCCGCGGTCATGCATATCCAGTAGGACGTTTCCTGAAAAAAACTTCCGGTGTGATGCATTTCGTGCCCGGCATGCTGCCAGGCGTGAACCAGCATGATCGACCATGCCAACGCGCAAGCCGCAACGCACCACCACTCGGGGTGAGCCCAAAAGAAAGGGCGTAGCGCGGTTGGCGGCAACCGTCTTGGCTGTACCAGGACGGAACTCATGCGAAATAGAGACTCACTCGACCGATTCGCACGCGAGGCACCGGCGCATCCCAGCTTCCCGCGATGAAGAACACCCTTAGGTTATGGGGGTCCCAATCCTTCATCGCCATCAAACGGGTGAACACCGCCGTTACATCCATGCTGAAAGTCATCCCATTTCCGCCGTGCTCTCCAGCCGGATTACTCGCTTCAACCAAGCCGAAGAGCCCCAAACTGCCCGCGCGCAAGTCAGGATGTTGTTGCGGTTCATCGCCCGGCGGCAAGTCAAGGTACACGCCAAAGGGAGGAGCGCGCTTCTCCCCCGTGACGTTTTCAACGTGCAGCACCACTTGCCGTTGCTTCGAGCCCTCATGCAAAAGGGCCGGACCAGAAGGTGGATGCATAGCAATAGAAATCTGCGTCATTCCTGGACCGATATAGAAGGGCGCGGTGGTAGCTCCGACCATTTCGGGAATCCGCGGACTGGACTTTCGCGAATCTTTTTGATCTGGCGGTGATTGCATATTTGACTCCTTTGAAACAAATAAATTTGTGGGCACATCGAGCGATGGAGGACGCTCGTGAAAAAGGTTGGCCGCCAGAATCAGATTGGCGAGCGCCAGCGTCGTTTCGGATTGACGAAGCCACATATAGATTTAAGGAGCGTTGTTGAAAGGATCGCTCGTGTCCTCATATTCGTACGAAAGCGGTGCGGCTCTGGTATTCAAAACTTGCCGCGAGGTCATTCGCACCGGTGCGCCAGTCGCATCATGGAAGTCGAAAGCGAAATCCAGCCAGCCTTTGGAGTCCGTTTTGGAAGTGGCATCGCCTACGTTCTCGTTGGGGTTGCGATTTAGATTGCCCAGCATCTTTTGCCGCTGAACCCATCCTTCCCAAAGGCGGTCGATATTGCAATGATGAAGCCAAAACATGGGGTCAAGTGGCGCGGTCGAGAAAAGACTCATGAAGCCGCCGGAGCCTCCAAGGCGGCTATGCACATTATTGTGCGGTGTTTGTTCCAGCGAACCCGACGTCCCCGGCGGGTGATTGACAACTTCTGGTCCGCCAAAACTCGGAAGCGGACTCGGAGGCTTGATTCCAAACGGCGTGACCTTCAAACACTCCACGACTGTGTCTGGACCGGCGTTAGGATCGATATCAAGAAAAGGCTGCCCCGCATTCGCATTCGGAGTGCGCTCGTTAACCCAAAGATAATTGTGCGTGTCCGGCGTGCCGTTTGGCAGCGGGACTGGCAGCGGTTGCGCTAGAGTTTGGTTCCGGAAAGGCGCGGGCAGCAGCGCGGCCGATGGGGAAGCACTGTAGTTCCAGTAGGGCAGCGCCCAATCCGTTGGGCCATTTGGAAGACCCGCCACAATACGCATGACAATTTTTTCGAAGAAGTGTAAGTACATTCGATGCCATGAGAGAAAGAACCAGCTTCCGTGTTGGCACTTCCTCCAGTAGGTGCTTCGATCACCGGGAAGCGGATAGTCTTGGTCGTTTGCAAATGGGTCTGGATTCCTGGGATCGTTGCGACGCACGGCAGTAGTGCTGTCATTTATCGGGTAGTCATGAATCGCCGCCTGATAGCGCCAGCTCGTCGCGACGCGAAGAGGCCTACTCTGCATTTCCCGAATTGCCATGTTAAAAAAGACAAGAATCGGATCATTCGCGTCTAGCTTGCTTACGTCGCGGCGTATGCGAACAGGCGGGGGCACCGCCGGTCTTCTCAGAATTCCTCCAGTACCCATCCTTCGTTCACCTTTTCACAGCGATGTCACTGCCGGCCCTCAGCACCGGATCGGCCGCGTCATGCGCAGTCTTTGCCGCATTTATGGTTGGATCATTCAATGTGCCATCGACTACGATGTCTCCGAATTTAGGCTTGTAGTCGCGTTGGAAGGCTTGGACGGGGTCGCCAAGACCGGGAATAGCTATCGGCGGGTTTACCTCGTAGCCTAGATTTTTGAGTCGAGTACGCGTGGCTTGAGTAGCGTCGGTTTCAGGGACGTCGATTGCCACATCCATTTCATATTCAAAATCGTATGGATCTTCCGGTTTGGGCGGCGCAGCGCCTTGTGCCTCTACCGCTTTGGGGCGGCTCCATTTCACGTTGACGGTTGCTGGAGGCTTTTGAATCCGCAACATAATAACAGCATCTTCTTTGTCGCCGCCGGCGGATGAACCGGCAGCTGCGGCTGGAGTAGTGCCCGGCGGGCTTGGCGGAACGCCTGTCGCCCTGTCGCCTCGGGGCTGTTTTCCTGGTTCGGTTATCAGGCAAGGCGCAAACGGGAGCGGTCGCCCCTGTGGGTCAAACAGCCGGATTTTGACAAGCGTTAGTGCGGCTTCGCACGGTGAGTTGGTCGTCAGTCGCTGATAAAACCGGCAGGCGAATGTATCTTTCTGATCGTCGAACTTGCGATCCTGATCCGCAAGACGTTTGCTGCGCCGCTGCTGGCCATCGGACCAAAATCTTTTTATGCAGCCGGCCGTTCCTTCGTTAGCCCGTGGGCAAGGCCACTTGGATGCGATAACCTGACTGCCCGGGCGAAACAGAAGAACTATCACGCGGCGATTGGGAGAGTTGGCATCGTTTCTCGCCGTCTTATCCTTCTGGCTCTCGAAGGCATTGTTCTTTTGTGTCGAGAAAATCAATACCGGGTTGAATTCGCTGCAACCCTGGTAGTCCCCTTTACCATTGCCATCGGCGCCTTGGGCGAGAAAATCTTTTTTGGTTAAGTTAAGGTCCGCCGGATAAAGCTTCTGCATGTAAGCTTTGAACAACTCACTGTCCGACGTGCCAGCAGGCAGACTAGTAAAGTCCTGCATCGCTTGCCGCGGCTTCGCGCCCCAGTTCTCTTGCTGGGCGACTTCTTGCCACAATTGAACGGCGGTGGCTGAATCCGACTTCGAAATGAGCAGGGCATAGACTACCGTCGCTCGACGACCGCTGAGACCTTTGTTGTAATCGTCCGTGCCTATTGGATCGGCGTGGCCGAAAACCGAAAGCGGGGGGTAATTTGTCTTTTGCGACGTAGCATCAGTCTGCTTGTTTGCCTCCCGTAAACTCGCCAGCATGTTCAGTTCGGTCGCCACGTCGGAAGTGACGAACGAGGAATCGAACGCGAACCGAATATCGTCGACGCGCCAGCAGGCTATGGGGATCAGACGCAGAGCAGCCGTGTTTAGCTCGCTCGATGTAGAAGGCGCAACGAGCAACTCGAATGGGTCTGCCTCCGGGTGCTTGCCAGCAACGCCACCATCTGAAGCGTTATGCAGTCCACCCGTCTCGTTGTCGCCCATTTAGCAGGTCCTTGCTGATCCTTCAATTAGTGGCTTTCGGCCCTAACACCCATGAAGCTGTTTGAGCTTCGCCTGAGTGGCGGGGCCGCATTTTCCATCGACGGTCAGGTTTTGGTCGCACTGGAACTCCTCGACCGCCGATTCAAAAGCGTCATCTGCCGGTCCGCCGACATCGCCTGCGAAGTAGCCGAGATTGTTCAGGCGAGCTTTCTGACCGGAAAGCTTATCGACCGGATCCAAATGGCCGATCTTGATCGGGATCTCCACATTTTCGAAAGGCGTTTCGTCGGAATCCACAATGAGAACGGCCTTTTTTGCGTCAGGCTGGATAGGAAGCTCAATTAGTCCGCTACCATCCGATGTCAGTTTGTGGGAATCACCATCGACGATCAGATTGCAGGAAGCTCCGGCGATCGGCTTTTCGTAAACGTCTTCGAGCACCAGCCGCAGTTGGAGTTGTTCTGTACTGACTTGAAACTTGTGCCGCTGGTTTGTGCTGCGCGATTCCTCGCGAAGCTCCAAATCGGGAATGAACACTTGATCGCCAGGAAACAAAATGTTGGGATTCTGGCGAGTTTGCTTCAACTGAGCATTCTGGGGGTGATCCCAGATGATGCTGTAACTGTGGAACCCGTTCTCTTCGGCAATGCCGAAGAGATGATCGCCTTGCTTAACTGTGTAGGTCTTGGACATAACTGAGCCGAGAAGCAGTTACTTAGGCGTCCAAGTGCGCTTATCGCGCTTCGGGAATGTTACTTTGCAGGTGCCGGGATCAATTCCGTCAACGCGAGCCAGGCCTTTTTCGTCGAGTGTGCCCTCCGCCAGCGTCTGACCGTCGGGCAACGTCACGCGATACGGCTCGCCAGGCACTGGTTTGTTGTTCTGATCGAGTAACTCAATTTCGATCCAAGCCTGCTTCTCCTGGTTCTTCGGACTATTCGGGTCATGCCAGGGCGCATTGCTAGTGGATGCACTTGATGATCCCGAGCCGTTGTTCCCATTTCCAGCTCCATTGCTGTTACTCTGGCCCGGACCAGGCAAGCTTCCCTTTTCGCCCGTCTTGGCATCGTCAGCGACCGCCGCAGACAAGGGTGAGATGGGTGAAACCAGATTACCCGGCATGCCCGACAACGCAGCTCCGCCGCTGTTGATCATCACCATGGGGCCGAAGATTTGTACGCCAGCGGCGTTGATGGTGACGTAACTGCCCCCAACCTTAATAGTCAGTCCAGTCATTGCCTCCACAACCACGTTCATGCCCTTGATGTAACAAGAGCCCGTTACCTGCGTGCTCTGGCTCCCGGTGATTTGTTCGATCACATCGCCCTGAACCGCCAGCGAGTGTGAACCGCTTATCGAGATCGCCTGTTTGCCGGAAATCGCCAGATGATGATCGCGAGCAATTTGCTGGACTTGATCCCGTTGAATCGTTTCGTGCTTGTCTCTCGAAATCTGTTCGATCTTGTCGCGCTGTGTGATCAGATGCCGGTCGCGGCCGATCCATTCGCGGCGATCGTTCTTGATCCTGACATCCAGATCCTTCTCGCCATGAATAAAAACTTGTTCAGATCCCTTTTTGTCGTCCAATCGAATCTCGTTAAATCCACCGCCGCCGGGAAAACTCAGCGTCTTCAACGTCATCTTGCTTCCTTCATCAGGCAGCTTGTAAGGTGGTGTGTGGTCGGCGTTGTACAAGCGGCCGGTTATAACCGGGCGATCCGGATCGCCTTCCAGAAATTCGACAATGACTTCGTGCCCGATGCGCGGCAACTGAACCGAGCCCCAGCCTTTGCCCGCCATACCCTGCGAAACGCGTATCCAACACGAGCTAGTGTCGTCGTATTTGCCTTCGCGGTCCCAGTGGAACTGCACTTTGACTCGCCCGTACTGGTCCACATACAGGTCTTCGCCTTGGGGGCCGGTTACAAATGCGGTCTGGGGACCTCGAATGAAAGGGCGCGGGGTTACGCGCGGTGGCCGATAAACGGTGTCCGCCGGAATCGCAACAAAGCGGTTTTGATAGCGTTCGCCTTCATTGTGATCGCCGACATATAGACCGCCTTGCTCTGCTTCGTAATCCAGCGAGCACAGCAGGAACTTGCCGGTTTGATCGGACCGGAAGTTCTGCTTCATAGTAAACGTGAACCCCGGGACGAACCCGCGGCAACTGCTTTGGCCGTAGACGGTATCGATCGCGGCTTCCTCTTCTTCGATGCGTACCCGCGTCAGTTGCTCGGCATCGTCCATGGTGCCGAAGCGACCAGGATAGTCGTAGCGTTCCAGGTCGGGCCCCGGAACTTTGGAAACTGTCGGGACGCTGTTTATTAAGTGAAAGGTGGGCTGGGTGAACTGAAAATCGGCTTGCGTCCACTTCCTGGGATGCACTTCTACGCTGCGAATCCAGTCGTTTATGTAGTTTTCGCCGGCATTAAAACCGGCTCCGGTCGCCGGCTCCCACATAACTTCCGAGTCCAACGCGCAGGGCTGGTGATTCTGCGGTCCATCCGCGAGTATGAGGATGTGCGATTTGTCGGTGTGCTCGAAGTAGTAGCAGATTCCTTCTTCTTCGAGCAGCCGTGAAATGAACTCGAATGCCGTTTCACGGTATTGCACACAGTATTCGCGGGCGGTGTACTTTTTGGATAACTCCAGCTTATAGTTGGTGAGTCCGTAGCGTTGGAAAATGGCTTCGACGATTTCCGGCGTGGTTTTGTTTTGGAAGATGCAGCAGTTGGTGGTGCGGGTGAGAAACCAGAGTTCGGGCACCAGGCGGGCGCGGTAATGGGCCAGACGGTCTTGCGTTGGGATGAGCGTGAACTGGCTGATGAAGCCGTTGATGCAACGTTGTTCGTTATCGTCAAACAAGATACGAACGGTTGCAGGCTGTGCGATCAGCTTCATGGGAGCGATCTGGTAGTTCTCGGAAGCCAATTCCAAGGTGACTTCGAACAATTGAGAAATTGCTTCGTGGCCGTGCAGGCTGCGGACGATGAGCGCATCCGGCCCCAGCGGCGTATCGATCTGCAGTAGCCGTGCGGTCTGAGTTAGTGCCCCTGCCGCTATCGTTGCGCCCATGTCTCAAATCGTTAGCAAGCTTTGTGCCACCGCCGTTGGGACGTCTTCAGTGAGGATGCTTTCAGACGGTCCGTTTGGGTAGCAAGTTGCTAACGTAATCGCCGGGAGAGTTCGTTTATGCCTCCAGCCGCCAGAATTACCGATCCGCACGTCTGTCCCATGGTCACCGGCATCGTTCCGCACGTAGGCGGTCCGATTCTTCCGCCCGGCTGTCCCACAGTCATCATTGGAGGCCTGCCCGCGGCGCGTCAGACTGATATGGCTACGTGCGTCGGCCCTCCGGACGCAATCGCTATGGGCTCCACATCTGTGGTGATCGGCTATCTTCCGGCCGCCAGGATGGGCGATCCGACAATACACGGTGGCGTCATCGTAATGGGCTGTCCCACTGTCATTGTTGGCGGCTGACGAGTTTCCGACATTTCTGCCGCGGCAATAAACCCAACTCACTGCCGGTGGCGACAACCATCTAGGCAAAACACTACCCTGGTAAAACAGTCCCTCAAGCACCACGAAGCTAGAGCGTCTTACCCCGATGAAGTCTCGATAGAATGCGAGCGAGACCGACGGGTGACGAATGGCCGAAAAGGGCAAAGTAAAAGTCGGGATCATCGGATCCCAATTCGAAGCCGACATTCACGCAGCTTCATTTCAACTCATGCCGGAAGAGGCGGAAGTTGTCGCCGTCGCTTCACCGACTCTCGGTAATGCAGAGCGGCTGGCGAAAAAATATTCTATTCCGCGCATTTTTCTCGATTACCGCGAAATGCTCAAAGAGCGCGACATTGAGATGGTGACCATTGCCGCTCCTAACCGGCTGCACGCCCAAATGACCGTAGACATTGCGAACGCGGGCAAGCATGTTGTATGCGAGAAGCCGCTTTGCATGACGCTGGCGGAGGCTGACGAGATGATCGATATCTGCCGCCGCAAAGGCGTCATTCTTGCCTACGCGGAAGAATTGTTTTTTACGCCGAAATATGTCAAAGCGAAAGAAATCGCGGACCAAGGTGGGTTCGGCAAGGTGCATTTGGTAAAGCAGAGCGAAAAGCATTTTGGCCCGCATAGTTCGTGGTTCTGGGATGTATCGCAATCCGGCGGCGGAGCTTTGATGGATCTCGGTTGCCACGGCATCGCCTTCTGCTATTGGTTCCTGGGGCGGCCTCCGATAAAAAGCGTCTATGCACAGCTTGGAACCTATGTGCATGGCAACAAAACCAAAGGCGATGACGAGGCCATTTGCATCATCGAGTTCGATGGCGGCTTGCTGGGAATGGTGGAATGCAGTTGGACGAAGCGCGGCGGCATGTTCGATAGGACAGAGATCTACGGGGAAGGCGGCGTCACGTACGCCGATCTGCACATGGGCAACGCCCTTCCCACCTACAGCGAATATGGCTTTGGGTATGCCGTAGAAAAAGCGCCGAGCACTACTGGCTGGAGTTATCCGGTCTTCGAGGAACATTGGAATTACGGCATTCCGCAAGAAATGCGGCACTTCGCGCGATGCGCTCGCGGTAAAGAAGCGCTTCAGGCGAGCGGCGAAGACGGACGCGTGGTGATGCAGGCGCTCTATGCAGGCTATGCATCCGCCGGCGCTGGTCAGAAGATCAAAATGCCGTACGAGTCAAAAACCTCCAGGCCGATCGACGAATGGCTCAACAAACGGAGTACTTGAGTCTGTCTAACGATTGAGAGGACAATCACCAGATGGCAAATCAAGGTTTGGACCGCCGCACGGTGCTGGAAATGTTATCGAAAGCAGCGGCGGCCAGCCAGTTCCCGGGTTTCAGCCGCTGGGCGTTTGGAGTTGGGCAACATCACATGGAAGATTCGACCGCCCAGCCATCGAATCGTCACTACTCGCCTACCTATTTCAGTCGCTCCGAGTATCGAACGATTGAAATTTTAACGGATCTGATCATTCCAGCGGATGAGACGCCCGGTGCTAAAGAAGCGGGCGTTGCTGAATTCATTGACTTCATGGCCGCGCACAGTGAGCAAGAAATTCAGGCGCCGATGCGCCGGGGACTTGCGTGGTTGAATGCGACTGCTCAGAATGCCTACGGGTCTGTCTTTGCGAATTTATCGCCGGAACAACAAACGGCAATTCTCAAGTCTGTTGCATACCGTAATCACAGCGCTTCCCAAAATGTCACCGGACGAGCGTTCTTCCTCCTCATACGGCGATACGCGACAATGGGCTATTACACAAGCCGCGTTGGACTTGCGGAGTTGGATTTTCCGGGATTGCGTCTATACACGCACTCTCCTGCATGCCCCCATATAAATGATCCGGAGCATCTCCACTTACCTCCGCCGAGGTTTTAATGCCTAAGACGAACTACGACGTCATCGTTATCGGAACCGGCGCCGGCGGCGGCATGGCAATTCACACGCTCTGCCAGGCGGGCGCAAAAGTCTGCGCACTGAATGGTAGCCGCCGCCTGAATCCAAGCAAAGACTTCCGCAATCACCGCAAGCCGTACGATATGCCGTTTCGGGGATTCGGCGAACCCGAAAAACGGCGTCACTGGATCGGCTACATGGACAACGAGTACACCGAAGGCATTTGGGAGCACGAAATTGTCTTTACAACCGCCCCAGGAACGAAGTGGACCTGGCGACGCTGCTTTGCAGTCGGCGGCAAAACGAATTTCTGGGGCAGATCGTCCGCGCGTTTTGCCGAAATCGATTTTCGTGCAGCAAGCCGCGATGGTTACGATGTCGACTGGCCGTTGAGCTATGAAGAAATTGCGCCGTACTATGCCCGTGTGGAGCGGATGATCGGCGTTGCCAGCACTGTGCAAAACCGGCCCAGCAATCCGGATGGCGAATATCTTCCCCCGATGAACTTTCGCTGTATCGATCGAATTCTAGAAAGCGGAGCCCGTAAGATTGGCATTCCCTATTTGCCTGACCGAATCGCACAATTGACAGTGCCTCATGCGGGCCATCCGTCTTGCCACTATTGCGCTAACTGTACTGAAGGATGCGATGTGGGCGCATTCTTCTCGACACCCTGGTTTTTCTTGCCAGGCGCGGAAAAGAGCGGCAATCTCGAGTTACGTACAAACGCTCTCGCGAAGAACATCCTTGTGGACGAGAATGGTCACGCTAAGGGCGTGGCATATATCGATCGAACTTCCAAACAGGAAATCGAAGTCTACGCGAAAGTTGTTGTTGTAGCCGCCTCGTGCTTGGAATCGGCGCGCATCCTGTTGAATTCGAAATCACGCCAGTGGCCGGATGGAATGGCAAATTCGAGCGGTCAGGTGGGACGCAATTTGTGTGACCATCTCTATGGCACGACAGCGCGCGGATACTTTCCGCAATTGCTGGGTCAGCCGAGCTTTCCGGATAACGTCTCATCGAGCACCGTGGCTTGGATGCCGCGCTGGCAGAATTTGGATAATCCGCGCGAAGAGAAATTCATTCGCGGCTATTCGGTTTACCCCGATGGCGGCTGCAGCGAGTTTCCCTGGTACTTCGATCAGATCGAAGGATTTGGCCGCGACTACAAGCGTCAGATCAAGCGCCGCTATCCCACGCCCATCAGCTTCTATATACAGGCTCCGTCTCAGCGCAGTGACAAAAACTTCGTCGATATCGATCCGCAGGTGAACGACGTCTACGGCATTCCCGCCGCGCGGATTCACTTCGAATGGGATCAAAACGCATTATTGATGTGGGAGCACGGCAAGCACGCGTGCGAGCAACTGCTACGGGCAAGCGGCGCCGAATATCTGGGACATGCGCTCGAACCCGACATTCCAGGAACCAGCCTGCACGAAACAGGTACGCTGCGGATGGGCAACGATCCTAAGAAATTCGTGACAAATCGGTTCGGCCAGACGCATGACGTGCCCAATCTATACGTCTGCGACGCGAGTGTCTTTCCGAACTGCACAGACAAAACAACCACCATCTCGATCCTCGCGTTTTCCCTGCGGACTACGGAGCATCTCATAGACAATCTGAAAAGACTCTAGCCGCTGGCGCGGTGCAAAAATATCGTGTCCGTCATGTTCTGTGTCTTCGCATTTGACATAGAATCTTGAGAGCGAAGTTTGTTAAAGGACTCTGATGAACATTTTTCCGAAACAATGCTTGATCACCGCAGCAACCGCCGTTGTTCTTCTGCTCTCGAGCTGTTCGCCAGCCCCTAAAACCGCGGACAGCGATAGTGCCGACAAGCCTGCCGCGCCGGCCGGCCCTCCGCAACCTGTGACCGCGAAAACGGCTTTTTGGCCAATGTACATGGCTGCCCGCAGTTGGGCCACCGATCTGGTGACACTTAAGGTCGATAGCAAAGATGTTGGAGGCGTCAAGAATCAAGACGGCAAAGCCGCACTATGGGAAGCGACGTTCGCATCCCCGACCCAACATGCTTATCGAGTTTATACTTACGCAATCGCTGCCTATCCTCCGGATATCTATAAGGGCGTCACATCAGGTCAAACGATGGACTGGGGTGGGCCAACTAGCAACGTGTTGCCCGTTCAACTTTCCGATTTCAGTACGGATTCCGACGCCGCGTACACAGCGGCGGCCGCCGAGGCGTCCGCTTGGCTAAAAAAGAACCCAGATAAGCCGCTCACAGGTTTTGCACTTGGGAATGCCGCCAAATTTGGCGCTCCGGTCTGGGTTTTGACGTGGGGAAGTGACAAATCCGGATATCGGGCATATGTGAACGCCACCACCGGCAAGGTGCTGAGTAAAAAATAGCCGCCTGTTGCGTATATCCGAACCAGCGCCTTCCGCCTAACAGCGCGCGACCATTCCCGGTGTGGCGTTTTTCCCTCGGAGTGTCGGCAAAATTGGGTCTTTATACTACCTATCTGCATCGAAAGAGCTGATTTGGCGCGCGAAATGAGAGAACTATGCCTTTACTGATTCAGTACCTGAGACGATATTGGCCGCTTGTAGCTTTGGCGCTGCTCCTTGCTGCGGTGAATCAAGTCTTCTCTCTACTCGACCCGCTGATCTTTCGCTACATTATCGACCGTTACGCGACCAAGTATCACCAGTACACGACTGCGCAATTTATCGGTGGTGTCTCCCTCTTGTTGGGCGCAGCCGTTGGCGTCGCGTTTGTCTCGCGAATCGCCAAGAATTTTCAAGACTATTACGTAAATGTGGTAACGCAGCGGACGGGCGCTCAGCTCTATGCGGATGGCGTAGAACGCTCGCTCTCGCTGCCTTATGCAGTGTTCGAGGATCAACGAAGCGGAGAAACCCTTGGCAAGTTGCAAAAGGTGCGGACGGATGTGGAGCGTTTCATTACCGCATTCGTTAATATCCTTTTCACGGCCACGGTAGGCGTTGTCTTTGTCACCATCTACGCGCTCCGAGTTGACTGGATCATTGCGCCAGTATTTCTCGCCACGGTGCCGGTTCTCGGCGGCATCAGCTCTTTCCTGAGCCGCAGAATAAAGGCCATTCAGAAGAAGATTGTTGCGGAGACGACGGCGCTGGCGGGTGCCACCACCGAATCGCTGCGCAATATCGAACTAGTTAAGACGTTAGGACTGGCACATCAGGAAATCAGCCGCCTAAACACAACAACGGAGAAAATCCTGAAACTGGAGCTCAAGAAGGTTCGGTATCTGCGCGGCTTGGGATTTCTGCAAGGCACCGCAGTGAATCTTTTGCGCACGGGCATTCTGTTTCTGATGCTGTATCTGATCTTCACGCAGCGGATAACAGTGGGCGAATTCTTCTCTTTGTTCATTTATTCTTTCTTCGTCTTTGGTCCCCTGCAGGAACTCGGCAATATCATCAATATCTATCGAGAGACCGAGGCGTCTTTGAACAATTTCGAAGAGATCCTCCAGATCGCGCCGGAGCCAAAACCTGCGAATCCCGTGCCACTCGGTAGCTTGGAATCGTTGGAGTTTGACGCCGTTACCTTTCAACATCGAAGTTCGAACAGGCCCGCCGTTTGCGACGCAAGCTTTAATATCGCGAGCGGCGAAACAGTTGCGTTTGTCGGCCCTTCCGGCGCTGGCAAGACAACACTAGTTAAGCTGCTGGTTGGCCTCTATCACCCGCATACTGGCGCCGTTCGCTACAACGGCATCGATGCTACCCAGATCAACCCGGATGAGCTGCGCGCGCAGATTGGGTTCGTTACGCAAGATACACAGCTTTTCTCGGGAACGATTCGGGAAAACCTCCTTTTTGTGAGACCGGACGCAACAGATACTGAATGTCTCGATGTGTTGCATCGCGCTGCCGCTGACTCACTACTGGCTCGTGCCGACAAGGGCCTCGATACGCTGATTGGCGAAGGCGGAGTTAAAGTATCTGGCGGCGAGAAGCAGCGCCTTTCCATTGCCCGCGCGTTGTTGCGCAACCCGCGGCTGTTGGTCTTTGATGAAGCGACTTCTTCACTGGATTCCATCACTGAAGAAGAGATCACGCGCACGATTCGCGACGTAGGTCAGCGTTCCGATGTAATGACTATTCTGATTGCTCATCGGCTCTCCACCGTGATGCACGCGGACCGCATCTATGTTCTCGAGCGCGGACACATCGTAGAGCAAGGTACTCACCCGAAGCTGGTGGCCAACACGGGCCTGTACTATGCGCTGTGGCGGCAGCAGATTGGGGAGAACGCGTCGGAACCTGCTCCCCTCGCCGCAGCGTAGCGCCGGCTTAATGCCCGAATTCAAATGTCACATTGGCGCTACAACTCTTCCAATGGCCCTTGTCGCCAGCAGCGATTACACCCAAATTCGACACCGACCGGCAGTCCGCGCCAATCCAAAGACGATGCGCATGATCCACCGCGACTTTGCCGCCTACCGATAATTCAGACAACCATTCGTCATTAAATGGAGTCGGAGAACGAAGCGGAGCCAGGCGATTGCCGCTTGCCCGAATTATTGCGCCGTTTTCGCTCTAAGCGTTGATTCCACCATATGTGCCGAAGAACTCAATACGATCATGCGCAGCCTTTCGCAGAATTTGCGCACCGAAAGGCGGTAGTGTAAACCGGCTGTGTTCAGTTTGCGGCCGGTTGATGCAAAAAGAACATTCAAGTCCCGGCACGCTGAATGGGTTGTTCATGACCGAATACGGCGTGTCGAATCCAGAAACAGTAGGAGATAGATCGTACCCGAACGAACGGATCGTCCAGCCCTTGAACACTCCGGACGGTGTTTGCTTCTCGCCGGTGGGATTACGTGTGGTGACGACATTCGCCATAGTAGGTGAGGTCGTTTTTGGAGAAAAAGCGAAGCTTCGTGTTGCAGTCGCATTGGCCAACCTTCCGGGTTGAATCGCAGTTTGCGCCAACATGATTCTTACGCCAAATAGAATCGAAAACAAGCGATAAGGCCAACGTTGAAACATGGGATCGCCGTCAGAAAGATTGCTATCTGCTGCGTCACAGCCGTCTACATTGCGCTCTCATCACAATGCTCTGTTGTGGACGTCAACCAAATGTCTATGGTTGCGTAGGGCCGGCGCGATCTTGTACCGGACAACAGGTCCGGTCATGATTTCGGCCCGCTTAGAACCAGGAACGCTTCATTGGATTCTTAGACATTTCGCAGTTAAATCTGCTGCACCGTAAACTGCCTTTATGGATGAGGAGCTCTGGACGGCCGTTGATCGACACATCGTGGACAAGCTTATTCCGCATGATCCCCCGCTACAGCAAGCGCTGTCAGATAATGCCGCCGCAGGGTTGCCAGCCATCGATGTCAGCCCGGCTTTGGGCAAGTTTCTGCACATCCTGGCTCGTATTCAGGACGCTCGAAGAATTCTCGAGATCGGAACGCTGGGTGGCTATAGCACCATTTGGATGGCTCGCGCGTTGCCTCAAGATGGCAAGCTGATAACTCTCGAAATCGAGCCAAAGCATGCCGATATCGCGAGCGTGAATATCAAGCGCGCTGGCCTGTCGTCGTTTGTGGAGATCCGGCGCGGCCCGGCCTTGGATTTGCTTCAACTCCTGTGGAACGAATCGACGCATCCGTTCGATTTGATCTTCATCGATGCCGACAAGCAAAGCAATCCTGCGTATCTCGAATGGGCAATTCGTTTCTCGCGCCCCGGAACCATCATCGTCTGCGACAACGTGGTTCGCAAGGGTGCTCTTGTAGACGCAGAAAACCGCGAAGAATCGATCCAGGGCATCCGCCGATTCTTTGAAATGATCGCCGCCGACCCTCGCTTGGAAGCGACGGCCTTGCAGACTGTCGGAAGTAAGGGCTACGACGGATTCGCGTTGGTTCGTGTGCGCGCGTAACGACTAGCTATTTCTGTGCGGGGCGACGGGAATGGCACTGGGGCAGGGCCGAAGATAACTGCCGGATGATCGCCTATCGGGCCCAACAAAAAGCCGCCGGCTTTTTACCCGGCGGCTTCGTATTTCAGAACTGCAACTGATGAGGGAACTTGAATCAGTCCCCCATCGCCCCCACTTCTTGTTTTTCAACTTCCACCGGTTTCGATGCGGAGGCAAGCAAGCCATCCAGCGGAACGAAACCTTCCTGTTTCTTTTCGCCGAGGATGTGTTCGCGATACAGTTGCGCCATCTTCTCGTTCTCGAGTTTCTTTTTCAGCGCTTCGTCGCGCGCGCGAATCTTTTCTTCCCGGGCGTTCTTGGCGATGCCCTTGAGCTCTAAGTCGTGCTGCCGGTCCGCTTTCACGTGCTCGTCAACCAACACCAGGTGGTGCTCCTTGCTGTTGAGCGGAACAGATTTGTTGCCGGCAAAGATCTCATGCCGTCCGTGCTCTTCATACCACTTGGTGAGCGTCGCGGTCATATGCATCTTTTCGATGATGTTCCGCCAGCCCACGCCGGTGTTGTAAGCGCAGAAGGAAATTTCACCTTCCTGCGTTGCGTACGGAATAATGCACTGCTCGGTGCGCCGGAAGTCGTAGTTAAAGAGATCCTGGAACCACATACCTGCTATGAACAGGAAGTTCCAACGGTCCGCGCGTCGCTTCTCGATATCGGCGCGCGTGCGGTCGCCGGTTACCTTGCCGTAAGCCCCTGTCGTTGCCTTCTTCGACATGCCGAAGCATTTGTCGAACTTCTGGACCAGGTCGCTCAGCTTGAAGTGCTTGGGCGCATTAAAAGGATTATAGTTGCGGAGCAGTGCCAGCGTGACGCCAAGTACCGATAACGTGCGCCCGCGTGCTCCGTCATTGATGCGGGCTACGTCTTTGGCGAGTTGATCCGCGTTCAGGAACGCGGTCACCGGAACGTGTTCTTTCGTTTCTTTGTCGCACATGACGGCCATGCCGATACCGCAGTTCGGGTGGCAGCCGCAGCTCAACTGTCCCCAATCCGCGGCCGGTCCGTGAACCAGGTCCGCGAAATCGGAGAACGTGCTCATGAAGCTGATCGGGAACCAGTCGCGCACCGGTTCGCCGATGCCGGTTTGATTCTTTACGTCGTGCGCCAGATGAGACAGTGTATAGCGCTGGGCTTTTCTACGTTCTTCAGTGACCGCTTCGTCGCGGCCTGTGAATGAAACTGGCTGGAAGGAAAGAAACGGAATCTTCTTGGGATTATCCAGCGCGAACTGGACCACATGTCCCACTTGTTCATTGTTGATTCCATTGACGATGGTGATGACGGGAACGATGTCGACGCCCGCGCTCCAAAGATTTTCGATCGCGCGCAGTTTCACATCGAACAGATTGCCGACGGCGCGGTGCGAGTTCGCGGCATTGCCGATGCCATCAAACTGCAAATACGCGTAGCGTAGGCCCGCCTCGGCAGCTTCTTTGCAGAAGTCCGGACGCTTGGCGAATTCAATACCGTTGGTGGCTGCCTGCACGCTGTTGTAACCCACCTTGCGGGCATAACGTACCGCATCCAGGAAGTAAGGCGACAGCGTCGGTTCGCCACCTGAAAACTGAACGGACATCTGCCGGCGTGGCTTAATCGAAATTGCATTATCAAGCAGTGTCTTGATGTCTTCCCAGCTCAGTTCATGGACGAACCCCACCTGGTTTGCGTCCATGAAGCACGGGTCACACATCATGTTGCACCGATTCGTCAAGTCAATCGTGAGAACCGACCCGCGTCCGTGCGTGATGGTGCTGCTGCCGTGGTTGTGAAGCGTTTCGTCGTTATGAGCGCGAATATCGCGGCCCGGAAAGACGTCCTCCAAATGCTTCGAAAATGCCGGATCGATGGACATCAGGTCCTCGAAAGGACCATGCTTGGGGCACTCTTTGACCATCATGATCTTGCCGTCGCGCTCGATGATCTTTGCCTTGATCTCGCCGACGGGTTCGTTTAGCAAGACCTTGTAGTCGACTTCGCCGTCGACAATTCTTTGCCGGATTTCGGGGATGCACTTGGGACATAGCGAGTCGGTCTCGCGCGGCCAGCCTAGCGGAGGCTTGGACTTCTGATAGCTTTTCAGCAGCGGCTTATCCGACCACTTCGGTGTGAAGGAAGGGTTTTGCTTGATCTGATTGAGCCCGTCAAAAACCTGCCAGGCGACGTTGGCTCCAGCGGTTATGGCTTTTTCGACGTACTTGATTGGCTTGTGCATTGGTGAAGGTCTACTTCGAGTTCTCCCAAAAAATAGACCCGGAAACCGTATCCCGGATCAAGTTCAGTATAAGTGAGGGCTATCCCATTGAAAACGTATAGGAATTGAACAGTACCTATTGGCGGTTGTATGGAGCCAAAGGGGGTTTGAAATGATAAAGGATCAAACAGGCAAAAGTACTTAACTTTCAGGCACTTACCTACAAAAAGCCTAAATCACCAGGCTCGATAAGCGCCATCCGCGCAGACAACGCTTAAAGAAGCTCCAAAAAGAGATGAAAGTTGCTGAGCAGTAAGGATTTGGCTTTTTGGCCCGTCACCGAAAACAAGGCCTTCCCGCAGCAGTACAACCCGCTCAATCTCGGGAATGATCTCCTCCACGTGGTGGGTAACCAGCAAAAGACTGATATTGCTTTGGGCTAACTGGCGAAGGGTATCTCGCAATTCCCGCTGTGCCGCCAGATCCAGGCTTGTCGTTGGTTCGTCCAGCAAAAGGGTAGGTGGATTATGAATTAACGCCCTGGCAATGAGCAGGCGGCGCGCCTCGCCCGACGAGACTTCATCTAGCCAGCGGTTCGCCAGATGGCCTACATCCAGTCGCTGCATTGCGATACGTGCCGCTTCTTCCATAGCGGGCAGTAGGTGATGATTGGGCCATATCCCAATGGAGCCGAAAAAACCTGACAGCACCAGTTCTCGGCCGGTGATGTCGCGCGTGCAACGAGCCATCAGATCGTTGCTGACGATCCCCAGATGTGAGCGTAGTTCGAAGATGTTCCAACTGGAACGGCCGAGTAGTTCGAAGCTGGAGCCGCAATTGGCGAGCGGATAGCATTCGCGCGTGATGAGTTTGATCAGGGTCGATTTCCCGCTGCCGTTTGGTCCCAGAATGGCAACGTGCTCGCCCTGATTGATTCGCAGGCTGATGGAATTGAGCGCCAGCCGGTCGCCGCGCTGCACGGAGACATTCCGCAATTCAAGTAATGGAGAGTCCAAAATAAGAGTATTGAGCATAACCTCCGAACAGCTCAAAAAGCTGGCTCATGAGTGTGGATTCGAGTTGGTTGGAGTAGCGCCGGCGCTTCCGTTGCAGGATGACTTTGCGCGCTATCAAACCTGGCGCGAGGCCGGCATGGCCGGTGAAATGCAATATCTAACCGATCGGCGCGGTGATATGCGCAATGACCCTCGAAGCCTGCTCGGTTCAGCTCAAAGCATCATCTGCGTCGGCAAGCTGTATAACACAGATCGCCCTTATTCAACGAGTTATCGTGAGGGCGGCCGGGGATGGATCTCGCGCTACGCGTGGGGCGATGACTATCACGAAGTCGTGCGTCGCGGCTTGGAATTGCTGGTCGAAAAAATCGCAAGCCTCCACCACGAGCCGTTCGAATGGAAGATCTGCGTCGATACCGCGCCGCTATTAGAAAGGTCATACGCGCGCGCCGCGGGCTTGGGTTGGATTGGCAAGAACACTTGCCTGATCAATCAGCAGCAGGGTTCATGGTTTTTTCTCGGTGAGGTTTTGCTTTCTATCCCGCTCACCGCTGATGTGCCTCCGCCGGATCGTTGCGGCACTTGTACACGGTGTATTGATGCGTGTCCTACTGCCGCGATTGTTCTGAAACCGGACGGTGGATGGCGTTTGGATGCCCGTGCTTGTATCTCATACTTAACGATTGAGAAGCGCGGCGACATTCCGGCTGAGTTTCAGGCTTCGTTGGCGAATCATATTTTCGGCTGTGACATCTGTCAAGATGTGTGCCCTTGGAATCGCAGCGCTCCGTTCGCGAACGAACAGTCGTTCGCGCCGCGTGAATTCGCGCCGCCTCTTCAGGAACTGGCAACTATGAGTGAAGAGCAATTTCGTACGCGATTTAGCCGTTCGCCGGTTAAGCGAACGAAGTACGCCGGTCTCCGGCGCAACGTGGCCAATGCTTTGAAGAATTGTTTGGGATTGCTGGTTCTCGCATCTCTGATCGGAGGTTTGGGAAAGGCAGAGGACCTTCAAAGCCCATTGGGTAATCCGGGATTCGTTGACTTCTACAACAACAGGTTCGATGAGGCCCTCGCTTACTTCGAAGAACAAGTCAAGGTGCATCCAGATGATCCGGATCAGTACAATCACATCGCGCAGGCGATTCTCTATCGTGAAATGTTTCGCGATGGTGCGCTCGAAAGTGAATTGGTGAGCGGCTCAAACCCGTTCTTGCGCCGCCCGAAAATGGAAATGCCTGTCGCCAGCAAAGAACATTTTGCTGCTGCGATTGCCGAAGCGGAAAAGCTGTCTGAAACGCGGTTAGATTGCAACCCACAAGATGTGTTGGCCCTCTATGCGTTGGGTGTGTCTCATGGTCTTCAGGCGAATTATCTGTTCCTGGTGGACAAGGCTTGGAGCGCAGCCCTGCGCGAAGCAACGGCGGCGCGCAAGGCGGATGAGCGCATCGTACAGATCGATCCGACTTTTGTAGACGCGCACCTGATCCTCGGATTGAACGCGTATGTAGTTGGCAGTCTTCCGTTTTACTTGCGGGCGGTTGGCTTCCTCGGTGGCTTTCATGGCGATAAGCAAGGGGGCATCCGTCAGTTGGAAGAGGTGAGGCAAAAGGGTGTCGTGAACCGCTATGATGCCGAAGTTCTGTTAGCAGCAATCTACCGCCGCGAGCATCAAGCGGGAAAGGCAATCCCGCTGCTCGAGGATTTGGCCAGCCGTTTTCCAGGGAACTATCTATTCCCTCTTGAGATGGTCCAGATGTATAGCGATTTAGGCCGGAAGGATGACGCCCTACGAGTACTCGCACAAGCCGACCGGCTTCGAACCGAAGGCGCGCCCGGATATCGAACCTTGGCGCCAGAAAAGTTGGCCTACCTAAAAGGGAACCTGCTCTTCTGGTACGGCGACCTCGATCCGGCGTTGGCCGACCTAAAGGAAGTTACTCAAAGCGCCGATGAACTTGATTTAAACACCGCTGTGATGGCATGGTTAAGGCTGGGGCAGGTGTACGACATGAGGGGAAACCATGAAGATGCCGTCAAGGCGTATCGCCAGGCGACGAGGGTAGCTCCGAATTCCGGTCCTGCAACCGAAGCCAAAAGCTACATAGCTAACCCGTACAAACGGAAAAGAACGAACGGCTGATATAGGAAATAGCTGAGAGATATATCCCGGCAGAGATACACTATCTGTTCAAATGCACACTGTAGAGCGCGCTGAATCGGCCAAATCCAAATATGCTCTGTACCAACAGCTCTGCGAACAACTTCACGAGCTGATTGGTAACGAACGCAGTTTTGTTGCTAACGCGGCCAATACTTCCGCGCTACTGTTCCACTCGTTGCCCGACGTGAACTGGGTTGGATTCTACATCGCTGAAGGTCCGGAGCTTGTGTTGGGACCATTTCAGGGCAAGCCTGCCTGTGTGCGAATTCCTTTCGGCAAAGGCGTTTGCGGAACGGCGGCGGCGGAAGGAAAGACAGTCATTGTTCCCGATGTGAATCAGTTTTCAGGTCACATCGCTTGCGACACGGCGTCCCGCTCCGAGATCGTTGTGCCGTTACTGAATTGGGGCAAGGTGCTCGGCGTACTCGATATTGACAGCGCCAATCTGAATCGCTTCGACGAAGAGGATGAAGAGGGACTTGAATCTGTCGTTTCGGTTTTCCTCAGTTCTCAACCGACGAACGATCTCCCGGACTTAACCGAAGGGGCTGCCGAAAGTTAGTCCCTGCACATACACTGGAATTTGGCCGCAGTTCAAGATCTACACGAATTAGCCAGCCGAGCGCGGCAGTTGCGAGCAATCGGGCAGCTTCATGCGGCCCGTGAGCATTGGGTCGCGATTCTAAATCTCCTCCCCACCGACGCGCCGGAACGTCTCGGCGTCGAACGCGAAATCGCCAGCATTGATGCCCAACTTGCGCCCAAGCCCAAGACGAATTGGAAGAAGCGCTTAGGCCCTATCGGCGTCGCTCTCGCGGCTCTGGTCAAGTATGGCTCGATCCTGCTGACAAAAGGCAAGTTTCTGATCAGCATTCTTGCCTTTGTCGGTGTCTATTGGGCGCTATTCGGCTGGTGGTTTGCCGTCGGATTGACCGCCTCCGTGTTTATGCACGAAATGGGGCACTATCTTGCCGTGCGGCGCTTTGGCTTTGTGGCGAACATGCCCATGTTCCTGCCTGGGCTAGGAGCGTTCGTGAAGTGGAGAGGCGCGAATGTCGATGAGAATATTCGCGCTCAAATCGCGCTCGCGGGACCGCTGTTCGGTTTGCTTTCCGGTCTGATCTCCTATGGCCTTTTTCTGACGACGGGACAAGGTGTGTGGCTTGCCGTAGCGCAGTTTGCGGGTTGGATCAATCTGCTAAATTTGATTCCGGTGTTCATCTTCGACGGCGCTCCGGCGATGTCCGCGCTAGGCTCGCAAGCGCGTTGGGCGGTCTTGTTGGTGAGCGTGGTTTTGTTCTTTACTTTGAAGGAAGCGCTGTTTGTATTTCTCGCTATTGCCACGGCGTACCGGCTTTGGAAACGCGATTTTCCAGCCCAACCGAGGCAGGCGATCGCATATTACTTCCTTGCAATGGTAATCGGAAATGCATTTCTAAGCTGGTACACGTTGAATCAGGCCAGGGTGCTTTTCCATCGCTAGTCGTCTTTCCAAAACAACTCTGCGTCCGATTGTCTGACGTAGTTGGCATCGAGAACCGCCGGGTCTGCCCACTCGACGGATTCGGCGACTTCCGCCACTGCCGGCGCAAGGTTTCCTGGGACTTCAATCCACTGCTTGTCGGTAAACCGAAATGACGATCCAGCAATAGTAATAAATTCGTAGTCGGCCGGTTCCAGAGTTTCCAGCCAATGTGAAAGATTCACCACCGCTTCGGGAACGACTGGCTCGAGGTTCGGGTTATACACTGCGGCGTACGCCTGATTGCGGCGAGCATCAAGAATCGTCGCGCGAAGCGGCGCGTTGCCCAGAGAAGCCAAAGCCTTCAGGTTCGAAATGCCGATCGCTAATTTACCAGTCGCGGCGGCCAATCCCTTCACGGCCGATAAGCCCACGCGAACCCCGGTGAAAGAACCAGGGCCGCTAGCGGCGGCGAAGCAGTCTACGTCAGATAAAGGAGTGTTCGCAGCGGCAAGGACCTGTTCGATGGCGGGAAAGAGTACATGGGCAAAGCCGTCCGGGGCGTGAACACAAAGTTCCGCGGATATCTTTCCGCCGGATCGAAGCGCAACTCCTCCTAGCTCCGAAGTCGTATCGAGAGCCAGGATCGTCACGGATTCAGCTGATAAACCTTGTCGATTTCGTAAGCTTTGCCGTTCGCATTGATCGCTTGGATGCGCAGGCTGAGCGTCTGGCCGGCTCCATTTGCTAGCTCACTGGGAAAAGTGAAATTGCCGTTCGATCCAACACCCAGCAGGCGTGCGCCAGCCCCACCAGCCACTATCTCTCCCCACCAAATGTACTGCATGGTTCGACTAGCCCGATTCGCCCGAGTCAGCTTGATCTTAAACGGAATCGCCTGTTTAGTGCTGATTGTCTCGCCTGCAGGATCAACAACATCGAAGGGGATCTTGGATGGATCGGTTTCAACTTCCTGTACGGGTGGATCAATAGATTCGAAGCGCACGGAGCGTAGCATCGATTCCTTATGGCCTTCCCGTTCAATATCGAGGATCCAATCGTGCGAGTTGTCCGGCGTGGGCCGGCTAAACACTTCGCCGCGCCAATCTTTTTGCGGGATCTCCTCTCCCGTCGAAGGGTTTATCCAAATGGGACTGTATTTGTGCCGGTCGAAATTGATCTCGACGATACCGGGATTTTGAGCATAGGCTATATAACCGATCTCGGCGAGGCCGACCGCCCTTGCGCCGTCCACATCGAAGTACGGCTCAAATTCCCAGTGTCGTGTGTCCGACACGACCTTAACCCAAGTTCGGATCGCGCGCAGATTGGCTTCGTTTTGTAGCGACGCATAGGAAACGCTCGGGTACTCGCCGTTAGTGGTACAACTCCAAAGCTGATGGCGAAACGTGTCCGGATCGGTCGCGTTGATGACGTGTATCTCGGGTTGTTCTGTAAACTGATGTTCGACCGCTCCGAATTGTGGATTCTCCACCGATTCAATCATGTAATTCATCCAGCCATCTGGAGTTAGTGGCGAAGAAGAACTTCGCGCATCAGTTGAGCGGGGATGCCGAAAGGAATCGTATTTTTGTAACGACGCTCCGAGGTCTTTCAATAGAGCTCGGCCATCGGGCACGTCTTCATAGTGTTCAATCCCCTGCCAGGTGACGTTCAGGCCGCCATAGCGTGCGACCAGATACCGAATCAACGTGTCTCGCTGGTCCCAGGAACTAAAAGCGCCTGAGCGCACAAATGAATCATCGGTAAGTAATAAATCGAGCGTGAAGCCGCGAGTAGTCGCCGCAATTAGCCGATCATCGAGCGCGTTGAAGTAGGGAAAGTTCGGCAGTGAGTCGGCTATGAGAGGTTTATTGGCAGCCTGTAGCGTGAGCAGTGAACCGCGAATGTGCGTGAAGCCATCGTGCTTACGCGCATCTAGCCAGCTTTCAAATGTTGCTTGGTCGGTCTGCAGCAACGGAACCGACGCTGCAAGCCAGAGATGCGGTTGTTTATTCGTTGTCCACCAGTGGCGCAAATTAGCTACGCCCACAAATCCGGGTAGGCCACTATCTGATACGGTAAACGTCGACTCCTGATTATCCAATCGCTTGATCGGAGTTGATATGCGATACGTCCACTGTCCGGCTTCGGTGGGGCTGAAGCGCACGTTCAAGGAATGACCGCCATTCCAGAATGCACGCGTCAAATAAGTGACATGTTGAGGAGAACGGAACTCGACATTTAGTACTTCATCTTTATACGCCGATGTGTTTGAAGGAAGTTCACCATCGTGCCATTCGAACGTCAATTCGCAGGGGAGAAAGGATTTTGCTCCGTCCGAACAGGCGGCCAGTTGGGCCGCGCACACGCGCAGTGTTGCTACTAGCGACAGGGCCAAAAATCGGCCCACGACATGCATATGTGCCTTCAGGATAGCGTGAGCGGTGGAGGCTGCACCTTTTAGCAGTCCGTCGCTCCCGCTGCCAAATTGTGGGAAAGTGTTAAACCATTTTCACGCTTTTTGTACTTGGTACTAGTTGAGAAAAGCGCCTAGGCAACTTGAATATGTCTGGGAACGTCTTTAGAATTGAGAGTCAACAAGTACTCGAAGGGGTTGTCGATAAGACTACTTCCGAGGTTGTATATGGACATCATTGGTGATCGAAAGTTCGTCGAGGTTCCGGGCGGCAGGACACACGATCTCCCGCCTCTCCTAGTGAAAACCGTGCCGGACGTTAAACGTCTCGACAAAATGATGTGCATTGCGGCCGAGATCATCGAGCAGGAAGACATGGTTCCTCCCGTGGCGGTCGACGGACTCGTTGACGAAGAGATAATCGAACGACGCAAGACAGACCTCGCGCTCAACCTGGTCGATCAATACCTTGGCCTATTGAGCCATTGGCATTGGGGTGATGCCGTAATCGAGTGGATTCGACAGTGTGAGATCACGTTCGGCACCCGTATCGAACTTCGCAATCTGTTGAAGAGCGACGTTTGGCCGCATGCGGGACGCAGCAGTTTTGTGACTCTGCTCGAAGACAAGGCAGTGGGCACTAAGAACGTGGAACTGGAAAAAGCTGTGGGTCTGCGATTGGCATTTCGTCAAATGCCGCCGATCCGTTGCTGTACAGATCAGTTCCTCTTTTACTTGAACAATTCGGTTGCCCACACCGCGTTTCGGACTTGGCAACATATGACCCCGAGTCCCATCTCAAGTCTGCCGCCTGAGCGCTTTCAATTCGAAGTAGTCAACATGTCTCTCGATCTTCATTGATCGTCTTGACCTCTGAGAAGTTAGGCGAAGATATCAGACAGCCGTGAGTCTGAGTAGATTCGCCTCCGTTTCGACCGACAAGATAACCAAGAACCTGCTAACTCTTGTTGCCGTACTGATTGGCACCTCAACCTTTTCGGATCTGAAGCCCTAGGCGGCGTCTCCCACATCCATGACCGCGGTGAAATTAGTAGCAAGACAGTTTTCGCGCGGCCGCGTCAAAAGGGAAAGCTCGATTGTTTGGACACTTTGCGGTTTGGGCGAGACGCTAATGAATCGGGGTCGAATGACGAAATATATTGCGAGAAGAATCACAGGATTACTGCTACCGGCCTTGATGCTGGCTCAAGGAGGAACACAAGCTCAAACCCAGCGCAAGCCCGAGTTCGAGGTGGCTTCTATCAAGCCGACCAAATCCGGAACCCCTGGCGTTTTTGTACGGATGGAGCCAGGCGGTCGATTTACCGCAAACGGCGTACCGTTCAGGTTTCTCCTCGAACAGGCGTATGACGTAAAGGATTCGCAGATTTCCGGCGCGCCGTCCTGGATCGATTCCGAACGGTACGACATTGATGCTAAGCCTGACGAGGCAGAGGGGGCCGCATTTGACAAGCTGTCTCCGGAGCAGCGGCGGCAGGAACTCATGACGATGCTGCGGGCCTTGTTGGCAGACCGCTTCAAACTGGTGCTTGGTCACGAGACCAAGGATTTGCCTGTATACGCATTAGTTGTCGCGAAGAGTGGATCGAAGCTTCACGAATCGACGTTTAAGCCCCCGGAGAGGCTGCCCGATGGCCCGCCGCCGCAGCCTGGTCAACCAGGCGCCATGCGGCAAGGCATCAGGATGGGCCGGGGAGAGCTTACTGTAACCTATGTGGATTTATCCACGTTTGCCAATGTGCTTTCACGTGCAGTAGGCCGCATCGTCGTGGATAAGACCGGCCTCATGGGCAAGTACGATTTCGACCTGAAGTGGACGCCTGACGAAGGGCAAGGTCCAATGATGGGCGGAGGACACGGTCCAGGGCCAGATGGCGCTGCGCCGCCTCCACCCGACTCTTCCGGACCCTCTATTTTTACCGCACTGCAAGAGCAGCTTGGCCTTAAGTTGGAATCGCAAAAGGCTCCGACGGACGTTCTCGTGATTCAACATGTCGAGCGGCCGTCAGAAAACTAACCGCTGCCGGTTCTGGTTGTTGCCGATATCGTTCGGTCTGTTGAGCGCCAGCGCATCCGAATATCGTGGCCAGGTCACATTCGGTGGTTTGCCAGTTCCGGGTGTCATGGTCACCGCTACTCACGGTGACAAGAAGTTAACGGTAATAACGGATCAGCAAGGCGACTATATCTTTCCCGATCTTGCCGATGGCCAATGGACGATCGATGTCACCATGCTCTGCTTCGCGCCGGTGAAGCAGGACGTGACTATCGCAGCGGGCGCGCCGCCGGACAAATTCGAATTAAAGCTACTGCCGCTCGACCAAATTCAGGCTGCCGCGTCCACTTTCAAAGTTGCGCCGGCGGCAATACCTCAACCGGCACCACCAACTCCCGGGGCGCCCAAGCTTGCGCAATCAGTTCCACAAGCAACTCAGCCACAGAGTGCCAATGCAGAAACATCAGTCACGGACGATCTGGCGCAGCGTGCGTCCGACGGGTTTCTCATTAACGGAAGCGTTAATAATAGTGCGGCATCGCCTTTCGCGCAATCTTCCGTGTTTGGAAACAATCGCAACGGCGGTAAGGGACTCTACAACGGAAGCATCGGCGTGATTGTCGATAACTCGATTTGGGATGCACGGTCATACTCACTCACCGGCCAGGACACTCCGAAACCAACTTACAATCACCTGACGGGTGTCGTCACTCTGGGGGGCCCTCTGAAAATTCCTCATCTGTTGCCGAACGGGCCGAATTTTTTTGTCGGTTATCAATGGACTCGAAACCGCAATGCAACCACTGAGACCGGCCTCATGCCGACTGTCGGGCAGCGAAATGGATTTGTGGGCAGTTCTGCACTTGACCCAGCCACAGGTGCTCCTTTCGCGGGTGGCATCGTTCCGCAAAGCCGCCTCAGTCCGCAGGCGATGGCTCTCTTGGGTTTGTATCCACTTCCAAACTTTTCCGGCAGCAGCCGCTACAACTATCAGGTGCCTCTCATTGGAGACACGCATCAAGACTCCATGGAAGCGCGTTTAAACAAGTCATTGGGCCGAAGGAACCAAGTCTTTGGCGGCTTCGCGTTTCAAGACACGCGCTCCGATTCTTCGAATTTATTCGGTTTTCAAGACACGACAGATTCGCTGGGCCTCAATGCCAATATGACGTGGTCGCATCGCTTCGGGCAGCGGACATTCATGAATCTGGGTTATCAGTTCAGCCGTCTCGCCACACATGTGACTCCTTATTTTGCAAATCGGGCGAACGTCTCCGGTCTGGCCGGGATTGAAGGCAACAACCAGGCGCCGGAAAACTGGGGTCCGCCGGCACTTACCTTTTCGAGCGGCATCACTGGCTTATCCGACGCGCTGCCGTCCTTCAATCGGAACCAGACCAGCGGTATTTCCGATTCTGTCTTTTCAAATCGCGGGCGGCACAACATCACAGTCGGCGGCGATTTTCGACGCCAGGAATTCAATTACCTGTCGCAGCAAGACCCGCGCGGTGCGTTTTCCTTTACAGGCTTGACCACCGGATCCGATTTCGCCGATTTTCTGCTGGGCATCCCCGACACGAGTTCCATCGCGTTTGGCAACGCCGACAAGTACTTCCGTGAATCCGTTTACGACGCGTATGTGATGGACGACTGGCGAATCAGCCCCGAGTTCACGCTGAATGCCGGGGTCCGCTGGGAGTACGGCGCACCTATCACGGAACTCTATGGCCGGCTGGTCAATCTCGATGTTCTGCCCTATTTCGCTCAAATAGCTCCAATTGTTGCGAGCAACCCCGTTGGAACGCTGACAGGCAGCCACTATCCATCTTCGTTGCTGCGCCCGGACAAGACTGGCGTGGAACCCCGAATCGCCATATCGTGGCGCCCGTTGTCCGGTTCTTCCATGGTCGTCCGGGCGGGCTTCGGCACCTATCGCGACACGTCTGTCTACCAAAACATTGCGTCGCAGATGGCGCAACAATCGCCGCTATCGAAAAGCTTAAGCGTGCAAAACAGCGCCGCCGGCCCACTGACTCTTGCGAACGGTTTTAATGGGTCTTCAACGACGACGCCGAACACTTTTGCGGTCGACCCAAATTTCCGTGTCGGCTATGCGCAGATCTGGCAGGTTTCGGTCCAGCGTGATCTGCCTGCCTCCCTGCAGATGACGGCCACCTATTTGGGAAACAAAGGAACGCGCGGCGTGCAGGAATTCTTGCCCAATACTGTGCCGGTCGGGGCGCTGAATACATGCCCTGTATGCCCAGCCGGTTTCACTTATCTCACTTCGAACGGGAATTCCACGCGCGAGGCCGCTCAACTCCAGCTTCGCCGAAGGCTGCACAACGGCTTCACGGCAACAGCGCAATACACATTTTCAAAGTCCATCGATAATGACGCAGCACTCGGCAGCCCCTCGCGATCGTTGTCATCGCCGACGCAAGGTACATTCAATCCTCCTGCGCCTACCTCACCACCTCAGGCAACCTCGCAAAGCAACATGATCATCGCGCAGAACTGGCTAAATCTAAAGGCAGAACGGAGCCTGTCTACTTTCGATCAACGCCATCTACTGAATGCGCAGTTGCAATATACGACTGGCATGGGAATAAGCGGAGGTACGCTGCTGAGCGGTTGGCGCGGCGCGCTACTTAAGGAATGGACATTCCAAACCCAGGTCAGCGTTGGCAGTGGCCTTCCGCAGACGCCGATTTATTTGGAGCCGGTCCAAGGTACGGGCATGACGGGAACGATTCGTCCCGAATACACAGGCGCGCCGCTTTATGCGGCTCCATCGGGACTGTATTTGAATCCGGCTGCGTATATCGCGCCGCTCACAGGCCAATGGGGAGACGCAGGCAGGAACACGATTACGGGACCAGCTCAATTTACGCTGAACGCATCTATGGGCCGAACATTTCGTTTGACTGACCGGTTCAGTTTGGATGCGCGTGTAGACTCGACCAATGCTTTAAATCACGTGACATTCACCGGCTGGAACACCATCGTCAACAATGCACAATTCGGCGTGCCCACAGCGGCGAACGCGATGCGCAGCTTGCAAACCAGCCTGCGGGTGAGGTTTTAAATGCGTATTGTTGCCGGCAGCGTTTTTCTGCTGTTGACCGTTGCGGCGTTGGCTCAACAAGTGGGCCAGAATACTTCATCAAATGCCAACGGGGCCGCAACATTTAGTACTGGTGCTCAACTGGTCGTCGAGACTGTTGGGGTTACCGGCAAGAATGGCAACCCCGTGGAGGGACTAACGGCAAAAGACTTCACAGTCACCGAAAATGGAGTGCCACAGACGATCCGGTTTTTCGAATATCAAACTTTACCGAATGCGCAGCAACCCCCGATAATTTCCTCGAAACCGGAAAACATCCATATTTATGACAAGCTGACGCGCGTCCACATCACACCGGAAGCGCCGGGAAACACTCGCTACAAAGACCATCGGCTGCTTGCGTTTTACTTCGACCTGACGGCCATGCCTCCGCCAGATCAGATGCGGGCGTTAGCCGCCGCCGAAAAATTTATTCGCACGCAGATGACCGCAATCGATCTGATCGCCATCATGCGTTATTCCGGAGGCGCAGTCGACGTGCTGCAGGATTTCACGGCCGATCGCGACCGCTTGCTGAGCATCTTGCAAACTATCGCCGTTGGCGAAGGGCAAGGCTATGACGAAAGCGGGAACGACGCCAGCGGCTCCGACCTCGGTGCGGCTTTCGGCCAGGATGATAGTGAGTTCAACATCTTTAACACGGACCGGCAACTGTCGGCGCTGCAGACTGCCGCCACCATGTTGGGACAAGTTAGCGAAAAAAAGTCGTTGATTTATTTCGCCAGCGGCCTCAGATTGAACGGTCTCAACAATCAGGCACAACTGCATGCCACGGCCAATGCCGCGATTCGTTCAGGCGTGACCTTCTGGGCTATTGACACGCGAGGTCTAATCGCACAGGCCCCTCTCGGCGATGCCACAAAAGGATCACCGGGTGGTATTGGCATGTATTCCGGCGCATCGGCTGACGCCCTCATGACGAACTTCAAACAGTCTCAGGACACGCTCTACGCGTTGGCGACGGACACCGGCGGAAAGGCGTTGCTGGACAACAACGACCTGACTCAGGGAATCGTCCAAGCAGAAAGAGCGGTTTCGAGCTACTACATCCTTGGCTATTACACAAGCAACACGGCACTTGACGGTAAATTCCGGCGCATCAAGATCTCGCTGAATGCTTCTTCCATTTCTGCGAGCTTGGATTACCGGCAAGGTTACTATGCCGGCAAACAATTCAGTAAGTTCAATGCCATCGATAAGGAGCGGCAGCTTGAGGATGCGTTGATGCTGGAAGATCCCATCACGGAACTGACGATTGCGATGGAGGTGGATTATTTTCAGCTCAATCGGGCCGAGTACTTCGTCCCGATAATCGTTAAAATCCCCGGCCGCGAATTAGCGCTTGCAAAGCGCCGCGGAGCCGAACGGACGACCATCGACTTTATCGGAGAGATCAAGGACAGCTACGGAACTACCATCACCAATGTTCGCGACAAAGTGGATATGAAGCTGAGCGATGCTACCGCCGCCGAGCTGGCAAAGCGGCCCATCGAATATGATGCCGGTTTTACATTGTTGCCCGGCAAATACACGATTAAGTTTCTGGCGCGTGACAATGAAACGGGCAGAATCGGCACTTACCAAACGACATTCACAATTGCGAATTTGAACAAAGAAGTGCAGCGAGTCGCAATCAGCTCGGTGGTTTTAGGCAGTCAGCGGGTAGCGATGCGCGATGCTCTTTACAACGTAAAAGAAAAAAGCCAGACCGCCGCGGAATCGGTCAATCCACTGATGCAGGATGGGCAGAAACTAATTCCCAGCGTCACGCGCGTCTTCAGCAAAAGCCGCGATATGTATGTCTATCTGCAGGCCTATGAACAAGGCGCCGAAAGCACTCGGCCGCTGCTGGCATTCGTAACCTTCTTTCGGGGATCGACGAAAGCGCTCGAAACATCTCCGATAAGAATCGCGGAAGGCATGAATAACCGGCTCAAAACGATGCCCATCCGCTTCGATATTGCCCTGGCAAATCTCGCTAGCGGGGAATACAATTGCCAGGTGACGGTGCTGGATCCCGCGCAACAGAAGGCCGCCTTTTGGCAAGCGCCTATCATGCTTATTCCATAGTTCTCGATGAAAATCATCAATGCCGGCGCAGTCATCCTTTTGATGTTCTGTGCCGGCTTACTAGTTGGGGCAGAATCCGCGCCAGATCTTATTCTCACCGGCGTCATCACACATGCGGACAATCACACGTATCACGAAGTTCCTTTCTCGGTACCGTCGGGTATTGCCCGCCTGACTATCGAGTTTTCGTATACAACGCGAGATGCGCACACAACGATCGATTTAGGACTCTTCGATGGAGAGCGTTTCCGCGGCTGGAGTGGAGGCAACAAAGGCGCTTTTACGATTTCGGAAACCGACGCAACTCCTTCGTACTTGCCCGGTCCGATTCGTCCCGGCACATGGAAGTTAGTGCTTGGCATACCGAATATCCGCGAAGGAATTCGCTCTGAATTCCGAGCCAATGTATACTTTTTGCGCGCTAATTCGCCGCTTCCGTTATCGCCGTTTTTAGACGCGCCGTTGAATACCTCGAGCGGTTGGTATCGTGGCGATCTCCATATGCACACCGGACACAGCGATGGTTCGTGCAAGAATCAAAGCGGGAAAAATGTCCCGTGTCCGGTTTTCAAGAGTGTGGAAGCTGCCGTCGCTCGGGGGCTCGATTTCATAGCAATCACTGACCATAACACCGGTTCGCAATACGATGCGGAACGCGAGCTGCAGCCATATTTTGATCGCCTGCTCCTTCTTGCCGGTCGTGAAATCACGACGTTTCAAGGGCACGCAAACGTTTGGGGACCAACGCAGTTCATTGACTTTCGCTTAACCGGCCGTCAGGTTCCGAACCTGAACGCGCTTCTAAACGAAGTGCGAGATCTGCACGGCGTTATTTCGGTTAATCACCCGGCCGATCCTTCCGGAGAGAGCTGCATGGGATGCGGCTGGACGGCGCCAGACACCGACTTTTCGCGTGTCGACGCTATTGAAGCAGTCAATGGCGGAGATCCTGACACGCGTATCTCCGGCATACCCTTTTGGGAAGAAAAGCTGAATCAAGGTTTCCGATTGACCGGCATCGGCGGTAGTGATAACCATCATGCCGATCTTGCCGGGAGCGCGCCCTCCAGCATCGGACATCCCACTACAGTCGTCTATGCCAAACAACTTTCGCAGAGCGGCATCCTATCGGGAATCCGCTCTGGTCGTGTGTTCATAGATATCGAGGGCACCCGCGACCGTGCGCTCGATTTGTCGGCCAGCACGAGCACAACGCAGGCGTATATGGGCGAGCAGTTGAACGCTCCGCGAGGATCGGCCGTTCAATTTTCAATCCACGTCTTACATGCGGCGGGCGCGCATGTGGAAGTGATCGAAGATGGAAAGAAAGCAGATTCTTTAGCCTATCCCGTTCTCGAGCAGACGGATGAGATCAAACGTTTCGAATGGAACAGCGACGGCTCGCGGCACTGGGTTCGAGTGAACATTCGCTCGGCGGAAGGCCGTCTTCTGCTGGTTGGCAATCCCGTTTATCTAAATTTCTGACCGTTCCACGCGACAGCGTGGATGGAATCTACACCAAAACTACCCGACCATTCGGTGTCTGAATAGTCGCGATAATTCGTACCTGATCCGCCTTCGCGACGTTAGCTTCAATGCCCATAGCCCGCAATGTCGATGCAAGTTCATCGGCGCGCGGATGTTCGAAGTGCAGATCTTTAATCAGACACACCCAGTTGGGGCGCCCGTCGATGGGTGCGCCGATTCGCTCGACCATTCGATAAAGAACGGATGGGATCAATGTTGCCTGACCGGAATTTGTTCTCGACTACAAGCGTCTTCCAGCGAAGCAGCACTCCCGAAGCCGTTCGCCGCGAGCCATTTTGTGGACCGACGATCTGCAGGCCCGCCTTGAGAAGAGCGGCCGCTGGTGAGCTTCTACTTTTTCGCTTGCGTGCGCTCCCGAATTGCATTCTGCGCCCACCGGATGACGCTGTCCCATTCTTTTTGGATCTGTTCTTCAGTCAATTCACCTCGCGGCTCGACAGCAGCCTGTGCAACCAACTCAATGTCCTGGGCATCGCCGCATAAAGTTAAAGCGCGTACCGCCCAGTAGCTTACAGCAGAGTACTTAAGGCCATTCCTTATCTCTTGCAGGATCTGGTTACGGCGCGCTTGTACGAGAACACAGGTTTTGCCGGCTGGTTTGGACTCGCAACGCTGGAGCGCTTGCGCCAGGACGTAAAGCACCCGCGCCGTAATGTCGGTATCGTGTACCGTGGAGTGTGCATCGACATGTGCCGCCTGTATTAACGCTGGCAAGGCGTTCGGCTGCTCAGAAAGCCAGACCGCATATCGAGAATCGTCGTTGTACACCCCTGACACTAGAGCCCTCCACGCTCTGGCGTCGTTGTATTCAGTTGCGATTCTTTGGCCCGTGGTGAGTAGGTTGGAATAGTATGCGGAATACTCAATCGATTCCGCCAAATCCGACCATTGGGGATCGCTGCTTTCGGCGATGAGGCTATTTACAACTAGGCGACGCACCGCCGGGTCAGTGATCAGGTTTTGCTGGTCAATTGTTTTCATGGCTTGAATGCGTCGATCAATCGTGCCGTACAACGCCGCGTCGAGCGATGTGACATTCGGCGACGCCGGACTGCGCTGAGCCCAGGTGAGCTTCGCAGTCAGGATGAGGAGGAAGAGGCGACCCATGCAGCCGCCTCTTGAACGT
>DASREJ010000155.1:0-29150 GCA_035652115.1 Bryobacteraceae bacterium | reverse complement strand
GGCTACCAGTATGAACAGTCAGCCGCACAGCGCCGCGAAACGGATACTCGGTATCTTCAGTAATCGATATGTCTTTTCCCGCTAACCGTGCGCGCACTTCGCTCGGCGAATAGGCCACCGTGACCAAGCCATCATCGGGCGTGGCCATCCAAAGGTTCGAAACCAATTTCGGCCAACCCTGATGAAGGTTTGCAGTGCAGCAACCAAAGTTCGGTTCCAGGCCGAACAGATTGGAGTCAGCGCCATTTGTGGACCATTGCCGGTGAGCACGCGTGCACGCGATCTGATTAGGCTGCTGGTCGTATTGGTGCGACCACATGTCGGTCGAAAGCGTGGCAGGAAGCGCGTTATAGCTCACCCGCTCGAGACGGTCGGCTAACTGCGAATCACCGAGTATGGCGAAGGCTTGTTCATACGAAAACATGCTTTCGACAACGGCGCACAACTCCGTTCCCTGAGATGGATCGAGACCGGCAAAGTGTTCGTCCGCGCTAAACATTCCGTTCGGCAAACCGTGATATTTATCGAGCATCGCCAATTGACGGTACAGAGCGGTTTGATCGCTAACAGCGCCAGTGACAAGCCACCATACGGGCGCGGTTTTGAGCGCCATCGCGTTATTCACGCCGTGAGTTTGCATCGCGATGTCCGGCAGCGGATTGTGCTCTCCCAGGCCGAGTTTCTCGCGGCTTTGTTTGGCCGTGTACTGGAAATTTGCAAACTGCGCCTCCCAGTTGTAACCCTGCTGGTGCAGCAGACGTGCTAACTGCAAAAGTTGTTTGTCGCCAGTGCGGTTATAGAGCCAAAGAACCGTGTAAGCGTTGTCCTGCCAGCGATATTTGCCCCAGTCCTTCAGAGGCCGTCCGGGTAATTCTTTGAGCTCGAATTGAAAATATCGCGTCATGAACGGGATCACGCGAGGGTCCCCGGTCACTTCTTGATATTGCGTGAGCGCCTTGAGCATGACCATGCGTGGCCACCAATCGTTGTTCTTGACGGGTCCGAATTGCCCGTTCGCCTGTTGCGAATTCAAGGTCCATTCAATCCACTTTTTCGCCTTCGCAATCAGCGTCGGATCTCCAAGCTGATAAGCGAGGGGCAAAAGACCATCCAGATAATAGGGACCGCGTTCCCAAGACTCTCCTGTGCCTCCCAGCCAGCCACTATTCGGGCCGACATCATTCCAAAACTCGTCGAGATGTCCCGTTAGGCCGCTCCCTTGAATCTGCTCTTGCCTGAGCAGCCATCCCAATGGGCGAACAGCCCCTAGCGGCAGAGGATTAAATGCGTTGGCCTGGAGTGGTGCACGGTTAGGAACAGGAGGCTCGAACGTCTGTGCTGGAGAGAGCCAATTAAAGGCGCTCATGCCTACCAGCACAACGATCCATTTGGTCACGATTTGCATTGGCTTTTATTGCATTTTCGGATCGGCGCGAAGGATCTGCTGAAGTCCCCGGCTTGCGAAGTTCTCGCGGTCATCCGCTTTCATCTTGCTCACTTTCGCAAATAGCTCCTTTGCGCGCGCCGTATCTCCCCTACGATTGCTAACTTGGGCAAGTTGATAGATGGCCCCCACGTTCGCCGGATCCAGCGCGATGGCACGCTCCAGGTGGATCGCGGCTTCGTCGTAACGCTCACTATGGGCCAAGAGCTTGCCCAGCAATTCCTGCGACTGAGAAATGCTGGGGTCGAGTTGAACCGAATGCTCAAGGGCCGCAACGGCCTCTTTCTGTCCCGTGCTGCCGGGAGTAACCCCACTACGATCCAACGCCTCGCCAAGGAACCACAGGGCGAGGTAGTCATCCGGAACCTGCGCGACGCGTCCCCGCAACCGCTGGACAGCATCATCGGGCCGATTCATTTGCATTGAGACGAGCGCCATGGCGACATAGGGCAGACCGCGGGCCGGCGCCAAACTCGACGCCATCTCGAATTGTTTATTCGCTTCTTCAAATTGAGCCTTCATCGCCAGAACAACTCCAAATTCCAGATGAAGACGCTCGGAGGCAGGTAATTTGCTCAGACCGATGCCTGCAATTTCCGCTGCAAGATCGTAATTCGTATGTTCGACACACAGCGTTATCAGGTCGATATAGTTAGCTTCGTCCGACGGCTCCAATTGTGTGGCCGTTCGGAGTGAATCATAGGCCTGTTTGGTTTCGCCCGACTTTTCGTAGGCTTCGGCCAAGAGGTTGTAGAGTTCCGCTTTTGCGCGGCCGTTCGCAATTAGTTTTTGTCCCGCGTCAATGGCTTCGCGATATTTCTGCGCCTTGACACGTGCAAGCACGAGGTTAAAGCCGGCCGAGTATTGATCTGGATAGGTTGGAACAGCAAGCTCGAATTGCCTGGCCGCAAGATCGTAGCGCTTGATTGAAGCCAGAAGTGATCCGGCTTCAAAGTGAAACGAGCCGTCCACGTCATCGGGGAGCTTTGCGAGTGCGTCCACGGCTTTCGCCGCTTGGCCTAGCTCCACATTTGCCTTTGCGTACTCCAACGAGAGCCGGGGATCGCTAAGGTAAACCGAGCCGCTTTGCTCAAAGTATTGAACTGCTTTCGAAAAGTGCGATTGAAGAAAAGCGATATCGCCCAGTCCGGCGTTTGCAATCGCATCGCCCGGCGTCAGCTTGAGCAGTTGTTCAAAATGCTCTTTTGCGGGAACGTACTGCTTCAAAGTCATTTCGCTCATGGCGAGCCCTTTAAGCGCCGGCGGATAGAGCGGACGTACCTGCAGGGCGGTTTGGAAAGTTTGAACAGCGTCCGGGCCCCTGCCGGCAGCAGAAAGCGCCATTCCCATCAACGTGATGGCCTGATAGTCGGCTGGCTGGGATTTGACAACGGGCTCGAGGATGGAAATTGCCTCGTCGGGGTGATGGTCGCGAAGGGCTGAAACTGCCCGTTGGAGCGGATTTAGCTCCTGGCCCGCCAGTAAGGAAGCGATGCAAGCGAGAACAAGGATGGAGACCGGCTTCAAAGTCAACTTTGTTTAGCGCTTACAGCATACATCTTATTCTTCTTGGTCTCAAATAATCATCAATTTAGTCGCAAAGCCCAACTGTGCTATTGACTTATACTCCCTTTCAATGATATTCGACATGAAAGCCCTTACATACACCTTTTGGGGGATACCAGTATGCAACTGTCGTACGGCCTCGGACGCCGCTTACAGAAAGCCAGCTTGGTTGGCGCTTTCATCTGGTTGTGCGCAAGCTTCCCCTTAAGCGCCCAATTTACATCCTCGATCGAGGGACGGGTTACAGACCCGTCAGATGCTGGTGTTCCGAAAGCCGTTGTCACCATCGAAAACACGGCCACGGGCATAAAGCGCGTCGTCGAGACGTCGGAGGTCGGGTACTATCGCATCGGGTCCCTGCCACCCGGCACATTCACCATTCGCGTAACAGCCCCCGGATTTGAGACAGGCGTATTTGAGAACATCCTACTGCAGAACGATCAAACCAAAACTTTCGACCTCCCCTTGAAACTCGGGGCCGCAGCAACACAGGTCACTGTTACCAGCGAAGTCCCCTTGGTTGAAACCGGCGAGGCAAAGGTCTCCGGCCATATCGACGAAAAGGAAGTAGCTAACCTGCCACTCGTGGGCAGAAACTTTATGACTCTCGTGGTCTTGACGCCGGGAGTTACTGGTTTGCCCAGCGGCGGAGGTCAAGCCTATGCCCAAGCCACCGGAGACATCTTCTCAGCGGAATATGGAGTCAACCTGAACGCAAACGGACAGCGCGCCGAATCCAATAACTTCATGGTTGATAACGCTAACGTGAACGGTAGTCCGCGCGGCGGCGTGACGAATTTCAGTCCAAGCGCGGATGCTGTGCAGGAACTACGTGTTTCGGTCAATAACTTCTCAGCCGAATATGGGCGCAACTCTTCGGCCATGGTCAACGCGATCACGAAATCGGGAACAAACTCTTTTCACGGAACTGCAGGCTACTACCACACCAATGATCATTTGACGGCTCGCAATTCAGTCTTTGAGCCAACCGTACCTACTTTTCAACGTAATGAAGCGAACGGAACGATCGGCGGTCCAGTAGTTAGAAATAAGCTGTTCTTTTTCGGATCGGTGGACGTGCTGCGGTCGGCAGTCGGTTCTAGTTTTTCGGCGAGTGCAATCACGCCCCAATTTGCCAACTACATCGAACAGCATTATCCAAACAACGTCTCCGCCAAATTGGCAAGCGGATTTCCGAGCCAATTGGCTCCTCTTAGCAACGGTCTGACCGCCGGGGCAGTTGCCGGAAGTCCCTGCACGGGCAGCACACCTATAACGACCACGATTGGAACATTGCCATGCAATTTTCCATTAACGTTCAACGGGGCATTTTCTGCAAGCCTGCCGCGCAACGGTCTGCAATGGTTCGGGCGCATGGATTGGACCTTCCATGACGGCAAAGATCGAATCTATGGTAGTTCCGGCCGCACGACGCTTGAGCAGGTCGCCTTCGGGGCGCCGAACGTGTACCCGGCATTCACCGCGCCCTCGAGCGAATACACCGCATATTGGAACGGCAACTATACTCACATCTTCACGCCGACTATTCTGAACGAGGCATCGTGGTCGGGCACGCGGGCGTGGGGTACCGATCCGGTTAGTCACGGAGAAGTGCCGCTGATCAATGTGCCGGGAATCGCATCCTACGGCACCGGCTTTTCTGACGCGACTTTTATTCAGAACAATGAAAACTGGAGAGACGTTCTCAGCATCAACCACGGCGCGCATTCTTTTAAGACCGGAGGCATCGTCCAGTGCGGCAGCGGGTGTCCGGGCGCGGGCGCGCTCTTCGCCAATACGTACACACGAGTAGTCTACGACTTTAACAATCTTTTTGATTTCGCCAAGGACGATCCGCTTTCAGAAAGCAACATCGGCTTCGACCCCAAAACAGGCAAACAGACTGGACCAAACTTCCGCCCCGTGTTCCTGAATTTTGGCGCCTTCATTCAGGACGATTGGAAAGCAAAAAGCAATTTGACCTTGAGCATGGGCCTTCGCTGGGAGGTCTATTACAATCCATGGGACAAAGACAATCTTTTCGTCAGTGCCACATTTCCTACGGGTAGTAATTACTTGCAACGCATTGCTGGCCTAACACCTGTCGTTAAGCAACCTCATAACGGCAGTGATTGGAATAACTTCGCGCCACGATTGGGAATTGCATGGGACCCGAAAGGTGATGGCAAGAGTTCCATTCGTGCCGGCGCTGGTATGTTTTACGATCGCCCGAGCGGACAATTCTATAACGATGCAGGAACGTCTCTCCCAGTCATAGGAAGTGCTGTCGCGAGCAAACTGAACGGTATCCCACCGGTCTACGGGCTGAGCACAAGCACCAAATCGCCCTGGCTGTTTCCCGCGCCGGCGATTCCAACCGGATTGGATGCGCGAAATGGTCTGATCGGCATCCCGTCGTCGATCAGCGTTTGGGACCCCAACATGAAGACCATGTACACGTTCAACTATTTCTTGGGAATCCAGCGTAGCTTCTTCGGCAACTGGGCGGTAGAAGCGAACTACGTAGGATCGAAAGGGACGAAAACATTTATGGGGTTCGATGTGAACCGTTACGCGGGTGATCTTCTCGACGGCACATTGAACCGTATTAACTCTAGTTTTGCTGGCATTGGTTACGGACAGGCCCGCGGCAGCAGCTTCTATAACGGCTTCAATGCCAGCGTACGCAAACGTTACAGCTATGGGTTAAATCTCCAGGTTGGCTATACGTACGGCAAGGCGATCGATGATTCGAGCAGCTTTGGTCTTGGCCTGAATGTTGTTGACGCTAACAATTTGCATCTCGAACGCGGCTTGGCGGATTTCGATGTACGGAACAAAGTCGCCATTAGCCTGCTCTATGACACGCCCAAGCTGCACGGCAATGCATTTTTGTCGTTCCTGAGCTCATGGGAATTGGGAGGGATCGCCATTCTTCAGAGCGGTACTCCATTCAGCGTGTACTGTGGTTCCGCATTCGCCCCTGTGCTCAATTCCGCCGGAAAGGTCATTGGGAATACCGGATGCGACTACAACGCCGATGGTTTCAACTACGACTTCCCGAATGCTCCAAGTTTCGGAGGATATCTAACTGGCCTCAACCGGCAGCAATACCTGAATGGGATTTTCACAGCGGCCCAATTCCCGGTGCCGGTGCTTGGCCAAGAAGGCAGTCTCGGCAAGAATATGTATTTTGAGCCGGGATACGACAATGTGAATTTCAACGTCGTAAAGCACTTCCCATTGCGTTTCCTCGGGGAGCAGGGCAAGTTAGACTTCCGCACGGAATTCTTTAATCTCTTCAATCGCACTAACCTTAGCAACGTAGATGGAAATCTGGCAGACTCACAATTCGGCAGAGCAACCACGGCTTTGGGCGGACGTAATATTCAGTTCGGTGTGCGGCTTGCTTTTTAGCCGCGCGTAGAGCTAGAGCAAGTCGTCACCGAGCCGGCTGTTGCTTCTGGATAGCCAAATTGTACTCTCGCTTCGCTTCCGCATCTTGAGGCCTGAAAGCGACTACAGACCGAAATTGATCGGCTGCAAGAGACCATTGCCCACCATCGAATGCTGCTTTAGCCAGCGCTTTTCTTGCGTCTACGTTGCAAGGGGCCATTTCAATGGCGATACGATATTCCGACATTGCGTCGATTTTGCGTCCAAGACGTTCGAACGCAAGACCGATCTCGTAATGGGCATCGGCCCGCTCGGGATCAAGACTCAGGGCGCGCCGGAATGCCGCAATCGCCTCATTCGAATCTCCTCCAGAATCGCGGATGACGCGGCCAAGTTCAAAGTAGGCATCCGCGAAGTCAGGGTTTACCGCGATTGCGCTCTCTAGCGTGAACACGGCGTCTGCCTTTCTCCCGGCTGTGAACTGCTCCCTCGCAGACTGGACGTCAATCATCGCTTTACCGCGATTCCGCAGTTGGGCGGTCAGGCTTGCTACACGTTCGCTTTCACGCTGAGCATCGGTAGCACGGCCACTGCGCTGGTACGCTTGGGCGAGATTTGCGTGTGCCTTGATGAGATTGGGATTTAGTTCAATCGCTCGTTCCAGACTTTGGACGGCGCCGTCGTAGTCCTTCAATCGAAGCTGAACGGTGCCGAGATTGTTGGCAGCTTCCGCATCGGACGGCATAACTTCGAGCGCGCGCCGGAGATTGTTTTCGGCCTGTTCGAGTTTGCCTTCATGCATCTGGGTCACGCCGAGGGCGCGAAATGCTGCCGCCTGCTGGGGATTCAGTTCTAAGGCTCGATTTAACTCTCGTTCAGCCCCGTCGTCATCTCCGTTGGTAGCAAGCGCGAGTCCTAAATTGTAGTGAGCATCCGCACCATCAGCGCCGTGTTGCAGCGCGGCGCGGAGCATTGTGACCGCCTCTTTCCTATCCACGTCTGCCAGGGCAATGCCGAGCGCCAGCATGTATTTCGAATTCTCAGGACTGAGCCGCACGGCAGCGCGAAATTCTTGAACCGCGGGCTGAGGCTTGTTCTGGCTTTTAAGAGCAACACCGTAGTTGTAATGAGCTTCCGCGAATTGCGGGGCTCGTGCTACAACCTGCGCCAGAATATTGAGTTCCCCAGCAAAGTCTCCGCGCTTACGACAGCAATCCGCAAGCATGTAACGCGCTTCCACGTAATCAGGCTTGAACCACAAAGCCTCTTCGAATCCGGACATGGCGTGATCCGTCTGCCGCGCTTGATCGTACGCAAGCCCAAGGTGATACCAAGCATCGGCGTAGTCCGGCTGGAGACGCAAGGCCGACCGGAACTGCTCGATAGAAGCAGCCAAATCACCGGACTGCGCCAATTTGACGCCGCGCTGGTCGCAAGCGACCGCCTCCGCAGCAGGCCCGGATTCGGGTTCGGGTTGCTGGGCGTTATACTCTCCCGAGAATGCGGAGATCACAACAAGTAACGCCGGGATTGGGACGGCGAAAAGAATGCGCTTCAAAACAGGGTCATGGCGCATGCTCATGGCTGCTTTTTGTACTGTACATTGATTGTAGTTTCTGAATGCCCCGCGCTCGTTTCGCTATTACCGCCGCGAGCTTTGTCCTGATGCTTCTCTTCGGCGCTTCGTCACTACATGCCTTTCAGGGCATGGCCGCGCCACAGCGGACGTTTCGGCGGCCGCCCCCAATTGAAACCAACTTACCGCCAATAAAAGTTGACTTCCGCGACGTTGCCGAGGCTGCGGGGTTGTCGGCAGTGGACGTATCCGGATCGCCGTTGCATAAGAAATATATTCTCGAAACTACGGGTCAAGGTGTCGCGATCTTTGACTACGATAATGACGGGCTTCCGGACATTTTCCTAGTTAACGCGACAACGTTGGAAGGCAAAAAAGGTCAGCAGCCAACAAACCACTTATATCGTAACCTGGGAAATCTCCGTTTTAAGGATGTGACAAACGAAGCAGGCCTGACGAAATCAGGTTGGGGACAAGGTGTCTGCGTCGGAGATTACGACAATGACGGGTACCGCGACTTATTTGTGACCTATTACGGTCACAGCGTTCTCTATCACAACGAACGCAATGGCACGTTTAAGGATGTAACGGGGAATGCCGGTCTGCTTTCGCATGAAACCCGATGGGACACAGGATGTTCGTTTGTCGACTATGATCTGGACGGCAAGCTAGATCTCGTTGTCACTGGATATGTAGATTTCGACCGGGACAAAGTGCCCGAACCAGGAAGCAACGGATATTGCCAGTGGAAGGGAATGCCGGTCATGTGCGGCCCCAGAGGCTTGCCGGCCGGACATAACTTACTTTTTCACAACGATGGATCGGGCAGATTCTCGGATGTATCGCAGGCAAGCGGAATAGGAAAGCCGACAGGCTGTTACGGATTTACCGTAACAGCATCGGATTTTAACGGTGACTTTTACCCCGATCTCTATGTTGCGTGCGATTCCACGCCCAGTCTGCTTTATCGAAATTTGAAGAACGGAACATTCGAAGAGATTGGAGTACAGTCAGGTGTCGCGCTAAATGAGGATGGACAAGAGCAAGCAGGCATGGGCGTGGCGATTTCCGATTACGACGAAGACGGTTACGTAGACATATTGAAATCGAACTTTAGCGACGATACGCCGAACTTATATCACAACAACGGCGACGGGACCTTCGACGATCGCGTATACCAATCTGGAGTAGGCGCACACACCCAATATTTAGGGTGGGGCGTCCATTTTCTCGATGCGGATAACGATGGACGAAAAGACATAATTATCGTCAATGGTCACGTTTACCCGGAGGTGGACGAAAGTAAACTGCCTGTTCACTATAAGCAGCCGAGGCTCTTTTATTGGAATGTAGACGGCGGCAAATTCAAAGATCTGTCGGATGTGGCCGGGCCAGGAATTACGACACCCAACGTATCGCGTGGATCTGCAATGGGGGATTTGGATAACGATGGCTCAGTCGAAGTTGTGATCAATAATCTGGGAGCACCGCCATCGCTCTTAAAAAACTATGGGACCAACAATAACTGGCTGCTTACGCGATGTATCGGAACAAACTCCAATCGAGACGCTATTGGCGCACGCGTGTTCGTGTATGTGGGAGGAAGGCGGATCTCCGGCGAAATTCAGAGTGGAACAAGCTTTCTCTCTCAGAATGACGCACGCCTTCATTTCGGACTGGATCGGGATAGCCGATATGACCACATCGAAGTCATTTGGCCAGGTGGCAAACGTGAACGCTTCGACGGAGGCGCCGCCAACCAAATCGTGGTGCTAAAGGAAGGATCCGGCAAGCCGATCATTGAAAAGACAACCAGCACGGCCAGTCTTCCGTCGTCACAGCGCCGATGAAGCTGCATTACATAGGAGCGCTTCTGACTATGGGCGGGGCGCTCTGCTGGGCTGTTATGTTTTCTGGGCCGGACGTAGGAGGCACCGTGACCTTTAACGACGTCATCGCCACCTCCAAAATCGCTTTTAAGCACGACAATGCGGCGACGGCACAACGTTATCTGATCGAGACCATGGGGTCCGGAGCAGCCTGGATCGACTACGATAACGATGGCTTCCTGGATCTATATCTTGTCAACAGCGCTGCTACCAAGGCCTATAAACCGGCACAACCCTTACGTTCGGCCTTGTACCACAGCAACGGCGACGGAACGTTCACCGATGTGACTGCAAAGGCGGGCGTCGCTGCAGTCGATCTATTCGGGATGGGAGTTGCCGTGGGCGACTACGATAACGATGGCTTTGAGGATCTTTATGTCGTGGGCTACGGCCGCTCGATTTTGTACCACAATAACGGGAACGGAACGTTTACCGATGTGACTGCAAAGGCGGGCGTGGCAAACGTTGGCAAATGGGGTTCGAGCGCGGCATGGTTTGATTATGATCGGGACGGAAAGCTTGACCTGATTGTCGCTAACTATGTCGATTTCATGCCCGAAGGAAATCTGATCTGCATCAACGAAGGGCGTCCGGCATATTGTCATCCGAACAAATATCACGGCCAGATTCCCACTCTCTTTCATAACGAAGGGAATGGCGTATTTACTGACGTGAGCCGTGTTTCGAAACTTGGCCTTAAGCCCGGAAACGGATTGGGCGTTGTCTGCTTCGATTACAACGGTGACGGATGGACCGATGTATTCTTGGCCAACGATTCCATGGATAACTTCCTCTACCGAAATAAAGGTGATGGGACATTTGAGGAGGTGGGGATCGAAGCAGGAGTGGCACTCGGCGAAGATGGAAAGCCCGAGGCCGGAATGGGTACCGATGCCGCGGACTATGATCGCGACGGTCTGCCGGATCTGTTTGTGACACATCTCGACTTGGAGTACAACCGTCTGTATCACAACGAAGGCAACGGCTTTTTTTCAGATGCTACGTTTGCCTCGAAGCTAGGCGCGGGCACGTTTAGAATGAGTGGATTTGGAACGCGGTTTATCGATTATGATAACGACGGCTGGCGCGATCTATTCATCGTGAACGGTCATGTTCTGGATAATATTCGCTACTTCCACGGAGGTACGGAATATGCAGAACCCAAGAAAGTCTACCGAAATGTGGGCGGCACATTTCAAGATGTGACGAAACAGTTGGGGCCAGATCTTGCTGATCCGCGCGTGAGCCGGGCGGCGGCCTTTGCGGACTATGACAACGATGGCGATATGGACGTGCTGGTCACCAATAGCGGCGATCGCCCGCAGTTACTTCGCAACGATGGAGGCAATCGTAATCACTGGTTGGAGGTCCGGCTTATTGGTACCCGGTCCAACCGTGATGGCATTGGGGCAAAAGTAAAGATCGTCAGCGACGGCATCTCGCAATCAGATGAAGCGAAGGGGGGAATGAGTTATCAAGCCGCTCACGATCCACGGCTCCACTTTGGGTTAGGCAACGCTACTCGCATTACAGCTTTGAACGTCATTTGGCCTAGCGGCACAGTCACCAAACTCACCAATATACCTGCTGATCAATGCATCACGATTAAGGAAGACGTTGGACAGGTAGAATCGAACGCCCCTCGATTTGTCCGTTAACGCGTGTCAGCACGCCGTCCAACCCGTCTACGACAGCCTTAAAAAGTCCCTTGTGTTCGAGAAAAAGTCGTAGTTGCTCATTAAGACCGCCTTTGGTGGTGTGGCTCTCTGCAATCTTTTCAAAAGACTCACTAGACGAACCGGCAGCATCGACGATGCTGGCCAGCAGGCCGGTCACATAATTCCGGGCAGCCAAACCCTTTATCCCATGCATGCTCAGCCATGAGGTGATCGCCTGTGCAAACACCGCACAAGAAGCTACTACGGCCGTAGATGCGCTCAGCGCATTGTATTGGGATTCATCATCGACCGGGAGCGCGGTCCCGAGTTGGTCAAATAACTCAACCACGACGGTGTCGGCTGGATAAATAGCTGTGGTTCCTCGCCTCTGCGCAACGGCTGGCAGAGGTATCGCCTTTGTAACAGCCGTGGCTGGCGCGACTAGTTCCGAAAGGCGCTCATAAGAAAGAGTTGCAACTACGCTGATCACTCGATGGTCGGCCCGAAAATGCAGAGCCGAGACAACATCCACTGCCACCTGAGGTCGCAGCGCAAGAAGGATGACGTCGCTTTGATCGAGTATGACCTGGTTTGATCGCCCTACCGTGACATTGGTAAATTCTGTTGCTAATTGAGCGGCTATTTCCCTATTACGTGGCGAAACTCCGATCTGTCCCGCAAAAGAAGTTCCGCTATTTAGCCCTCTCACAATCGCGGAGGCAATTGTCCCCGTTCCGATGACTCCTAATCTCATCGGTTTCAGATTCTCACAGACACTCGCTCGACTGATCTGATTGCTTTGTCGTGAGATTGTGGATCTGCGCATCCTATTGCGCCATGAATTCGATTCTCGTCACGCTCTCATGACGAAACGTATAATGTGCTCTGGAATTCGTGAGATTCACACTCGACTGGGCCGGCTTGATGTGCTGCGGCTGCGTCTCGTCGTTCTCGTCGTAAATGCTCGGCGCGAACAAGGATTCCACGGTGCCGTGGCCTTTGGCAGTGAAGCCGGTCAACTTGATATCGGCGGAAATATCTTCCGTCAGGCGGCGATTGACGCAAAAGAGCGTAAGCCGATCGCCGGTTGCGTTTAGCACCGCAACGGTATCCAGGTACGGCACCTTAGCAATTTGCGGAAGACGAGTGACACCGTCGTGTACGTCGTACTGACCCGCGGTGTTCTGCACATCAACCGCAACGTCAGGATCGGCACTCGCATACATCCGAAAAGCATAATAAGCAGGCGTCCCGTACACTCGTCCGCGTTTCTTCCAAATCCCGCCGAATTCAATAATTCCTGTCATGTCCGCGATGGGCACAATGTCGGCATTTTGAATCAGCATGTTGAAGAATCCACCCGCCTCAACCGCGCCACCCATGTTGTCGTACCGCGGCGCGTTTGCCGGATTCCGTCCGCAACAAGCGAATAGCCATTCTGTAAAAGCGATATGCGCTTTGTCTCGAAAGTTTGCGCTCTGGTCGATCTGCGTTTGCATCGCGCGTAGTCGCCGCCCTAATTCCACCGGCAAGGCAAATGCCGCTGTGGCAATTTCATCCGCAGTCGGGTTGCGGTTCTCCAAGCGATCTGTTGTTACGACGAAGTGCGTGGAAAGAAAATTAAACGTATTAGGCGGATTTGTCAGTTGCGCCGCGTTCCATTTTTCGTAGTGATCGGGATCCTCTCCCGTCGCAATGAGACGTGCTTCTGGGTCGACACCGCGAATCGCCTTGCTGAACTCCAGCGTTCTGCCGGGCAGCTCTTCTAGGGTGGGATAGCCGAGGTTCCAATCTCCCCAAAGCTCATTACCCAGCTCCCAAAGCAAACCTTTATGGGTGGGCCAGCGCTGATTGATGTAACGAACCCAATCGGCCGCTTCTTTCGGCGTGCCACTGCCCAGGTTCAACGCAACCTGTGGTTGCGCTCCAATCAGTTGGCAGAAATGTAGGAACTCATCGGTCCCGAATTGGTTATATTCCGGAATGCCCCATGCAATGTTCAACATGTTGACGCGTTTGTCGCGTGGGCCGATTCCGTCACGCCAATGGTAGCCGGACGTGAAGTTTCCCCCAAACCTCACTAATGGCGTTCGCATCTCCTTAGCCATCGCGACCATCTCGGGATCAAGCCCATCGATCGCATCGGCAGGCATCAGACTTACTTCGTCCACGAGCGTCCGCTCATCGCCTTCCACCCGAATAATGAAATCAGCGGGCTCGAGTGGCGCAAGTTGTCCGGGTTTGAGTTCGATAGTGAAGGGATATTTCGTCCATTCGCTAGCAGCCGCATCTATGGCGGACTGGCCAAGCACTTCTTCCGGGTTATGTCGCTTGGTCACAAGTATTTGCAATCGGTTCTTCCCGCTGAGATGCTTCACATAAATGTTGCCGTTGTAAGTTAGTTGGCGATAGGTTGGCAGAAAGATCTGTTGCCTGATACCTGTCGCGCGTCCGGGTAGGCCGAAGATTGCAAGCGATTGCCAGGAATTGGCCGCGTCTCCCCGCTGAGGCTCGTAGCGATTTCCTTGCTGCGGGTCCAACGGCTCCCACGGCAGCGGCAATGCTAGTCTCGATGCTGCCGCCAATGCCGGCTCGTCACGTATCATCCGCGCCACATTCGACGCGCTCCATAGCCCCGATTCGAAGCTCGGGTTCTGCAGAATCTCGGCCCAGAGCCCACCGTAGGTAGAGTTACCGATCGGCTCCAGAAAGCTGCCAAAGATCGAATGAGGCACTTTAAACGGAGCACGCTTTCCGGCGTTGATTTCGATCCTCACCGGCTCGGATTGCCACGCGACGCTTTGGAATGCGCCGAGGGCAAGAACAAAACAGCAAATAACAAATTTTTTCTTCATGATTAATGAGCGCTCGCCGCTTCGGGTAATACTAATCTCAATTGCGTCTTGCTAGTCCGAGTGGCTTCGTCATTCAGGCGAGCTGCGATGGCCTTTTCGCTTTCAGCTTTCTCCCTCTCATGCTTACGAAAGTACAGAAGGGAGAGCTTGTAATGCGCCGCCGCCAACATCGGGTCTTGAGCGATTGCATTTTCCAGCAAGGTCTGCGCTTCCTCCAACTTTCCGCTACGCATCATTATGTCTCCCATCGCTGTATTCGCCTTGGCGTCTTTTGGGTTCACGTTCAATAACTGCTCGAAAAGTTTTTTCGCAGGTTCGATCTCTCCCTCCTCCAGATCGAGCTGTGCCAGCTCGTAACGCGCACCCGCCAGGTTCGGATCAAGAGTAAGCGCATGATTGAGTTGTCGTCGTGCATCCTCGGTGCGATTCAATCGAATATCCAGCCATCCCATCGCGTAGTATGCGGGCGCGAATGTCGGAACTCGCTTGGAGAAATCGTCAAAAAGATCGTACGCCTGTTGCCAATTCTCTAGTGAGATATCCGCGCGCGCGAGCAGATAGAGCACTGCATTATTGGTTGGATCGAGCTCATGCGCTTTTGCCAGCGCGTCGCGCGCATCCGGCCCCAGATCCCGCCGTATGCAGACTTCCCCAAAATGTGCCAGGGTCGCGACGTCTTTTGGAAACGCTGCACGTGCTCGAATCAGATACGCCAACGCCTTCTCATCTAAGCCTTGCTTCTCGGCTGCCGTCGCAGCGCCGTTCAACGCGCCCAGGTCATCCGGAGTCAGCTCAAGGGCACGATCAAAACTTCTTTCTGCAGCCCCAGGATTCTTTGACAGCTCAGCCCGTGCCCGCTCCTGCCAGTAGTCACTGACGTTCGCCAAAGCCGGTTCGAGTAATCTCAAATCCGCCAATGCCTGATCTTGCTCCCCAGTTCGCAGCCGAGACGCGGCCAGACTAAAGAGAACACCGGGCTTTTGACTGTTCAGTTCAACGGCGCGCCCGAGATATTTCTTTGCGGTCTCATAATCGGCTTGCTTGAAAAAAACAAGTCCGATGTTCTCATTCAACGAAACGGAATCCGGCGCCAGCGCGAGGCCATGCTCGAAGGCCCTTTTAGCCGCGTTCGTTTGTTTCAGTTCGGCATCTGCAATACCCAGCAGGTTCCACAGCTCAACATCGCTTGGGTGCTGTTGTACACCTTGTTGCAGAAGCTGTGAGGCGGATTGAAAATCGCCATTTTGAATTCGCTGCCTCGCTTGCTTCGTAACATTCTGCACAGTGTCCTGTGCGACTAGCAGAGTCGTGGCAAAAAAGATAGCGACCTTGCGGAAAGTCACGGTATGCAATCCGTTGTGACAAACCCAATTGGACGCTTTCCCCGACATAATTGCAACTATTTATCCGTCTCAGTGATTCTTCCGGCAAATACGTTGAAACTCTTTTGCTTTCTATGAATTATAATTCGGCCACGGGGTTTGCCAAAACAGGCATGTAAGGCTGGCGAATCTGGCTAAAAAGGGACAGCATGTTAAGTTCACTTCCGAAAAGACTTGCAAATTCTTTGCTCATTTTAGGCCTCTGTTTGCCAACGTTGCGAGCACAGACCAATCAGGGAATTCTGGCGGGAACGGTCCTTGATCCTTCCGGCGCTGCAATCGAAGGGGCAAACGTCACGGCCAAAGACGAGGCCACCGGTTATACCTTGACCGCAACAAGCGGGACCGGAGGAGCCTTTCGGTTCCCCTCCCTGCCGATAGGCCTCTACGACATTACAGTGACGCACCCCGGCTTCAGTTCCCTTACACAAACGGGAGTGAATGTCCAAATCAGCACTACAACCGCAGTAACTCTTACACTCAGCGTCGGGAAAGCGGAGCAAACAATAACCGTGCAGGCGGATGTGACGAAAATTGCAACAGAAACGTCCGAAGTCGGCACCGTTATTACCAGCACGCAAGTAGTGGAACTTCCGCTCGCTCTCGGCGGTGTCGGTGCGATGCGTTCGCCTGAGGCGTTTGTCTTTCTTGCACCGGGAACTACTGGCCCAGGAACGGCCAATAGCAACAACGGCATCTTCATCTCGAAAATTGGCGGTGGCCAGAACTTCGGCGCGGATGTCTTGCTGGATGGCACCAGCATCTTGCGATCGGAAAACGGCTCCTCTTTCGACGAAGCTGCGCCTTCAGTAGAAGCGATTTCAGAATTCAAGGTAATTACATCGAGTATGCCGGCGATGTATGGGCGCACAACCGCCGCCGTCGAAACATTCACCACGAAATCCGGGACAAACGTTTTCCATGGCACCGCCTACGACATTCTGCAGAATGAGGACCTCAATGCCAATTCCTGGTTCAACAATGCATTCGCGGCACAGTGCCCGCCCGGCTCTGGAAATGCGGGATGCCGGTCTCAATATGTGCGGCCATCCGACAAGAAAAACGACTATGGTGGTAATCTCGGCGGCCCGGTACTCATTCCGAAACTCTACAACGGCAGAAACCGAAGCTTCTTTTTCTTCAACTGGGAACAATATAACCAACACATTGGTGGTGTATCCACGACGATTGTTCCGACAAACGCCCAACGTACCGGCGATTTCTCCGGAATTCTAAATACCAGTGTCAATTTGGGCACAAACCCCTGCACTGGCGCGCCGGTATTTCAAGGCCAAATCTTCGATCCGAATACGACTACGAGCGGACCCAACGGATTGCCCTGTCGCACACCTTTCCCGAACAATGTCATTCCGGCAAGTCGCATTTCGAAGGTCTCTCAAAATTTTCTCGGGTTGATTCCCGCGCCGAACGCCAGCTTGCCAAACGGTCGAAATTACGTTTTGGGAAGTAGTACGCCACTCCAGAACACCACCTATACGATTCGCATTGACCATTCAATTTCCGACAAGAGCAAGATCTTCGGTACGTACGACACTCGCGATAATGCACGCTACACCGCCGGTTTCTACAATCTGCCGCCGCCGCTCGATTCAAATGGTTGGGAGCAGAACTTCGTTACTCATTACGGGCGCGCGGGATGGGATTACATCATTACACCGGCGATATTGAATCACCTGGCGCTTGGCTATAACCGCACGAACAGTCAGAACTACTCTGATGGAGCTCTACAAGGCATAAACAAAACTGTCAACTGGAACGCCAAATTCGGTATTTCCGGTATTTCGGGTGTGAATTTTCCGATCACAAATCTCGGCGAGGGTGTTCCACAATTGAGCGCGAGTAACAACGATAACGAAGTTGATAACGGCGAGCGCCTGATTGATACGCTGACCTGGATCAAAGGGAAGCATAATTTCAGCTTCGGGTTCGATTTCCGCAACCAGAATTTTGGACGGTTAGGCGGCAACAACGATTCGGGAACTTATAATTTCGCGCGCGCACAAACAGCAGTGGATCAAGCTCTGAATGGCACCAGCGGCAATTCGATCGCTAGTTTCCTTTTGGGCGCTCTTAATACCGGGACCGCGTTCATACCGGCCCATACTCCTCGGTGGATTTCGCAATACTATGCGACGTTTTTACAGGACGATTGGAAAGCGACGTCGCACTTGACGTTGAATCTCGGGCTGCGCTGGGAAGTGGATGTGCCACGCCGAGAATCGTATAACGATACATCGAATTTCAATCCCACTATTCCAAATCCTGCCGCAAACAATATTCCCGGCGCGCTCCAGTTTGGAAACCTCTGCAATGGCTGCGACGCTCGATGGGCGACTACGAAATATCACGATGTGGGGCCAAGGATCGGCTTCGCCTACAATCCGAACGGCGGCAGGCTCGTCATCCGTGGCGGGTACGGGGTACTGTATTCACCGCTGCAATATACGGACTTCGGAGGCAATCAGATTCAAGGCTACGCCGGCACGCCCACATTTAACAGCTCCGACAATCTTTCGCCGGCATTTAACTGGGACAACGGCTTCCCCCCATCTCCACCGCCGCCATTCACCAATCCCTCCGCTGTTAACAAAGGAAATCCTAATTGGATACAACCTCGTTTTGGGCAGCCCGGCATTATCCAGAGTTGGAGTTTTCAAATCCAAGAGCAAGTCTCAAAGGATATGGTCGCCACAGTTGGCTATGTCGGCAATCGAGCACAGAATTTGCGCTCCGCGATCATGAATTGGAATAACATTCCAGTTCAAAACCTCAACCTCGGCCCGGTATTGAATCAGCCGGTCACTAACAACACACTTCACGTTACTGCGCCTTATCCGGGCTTTTTCACAGATTGGGGGAGCAATGCTCCGGTCTGGCGAGCCATTCGCCCCTACCCGCAATACGACTTCATCTATATGGACGTCCTGCAGAACATCGGCCAATCCACTTATGAATCCTTGCAAGCCACGCTCGAACGGCACCTCAGTGCCGGGTTAAGCCTTCAGGCGTCGTTCACTTGGGCAAAGACCCTCACAGATGCTGATAGCATTCTGCCCGGCACGAATGGCGGCATCAGCCAGGTTCAAAATATTGCGAATCTTACTCAAGAGAAATCATGGAGTAGCCAGGACGTTCCTTTCACATTCACGACCTCGTTCCTTTACCAATTACCATTCGGCAAAGGAAAGCCGCTGCTTACCCACGGTATCGCCGGCACTGTATTAGGAGGTTGGACGATCGGTGCTGTGCTGCGATATCAAGACGGCGTCCCAATTTCCTTCGGTTGCGCAAACGGAATTCCAGGCTGGCAAAACTGTATTCGATTTAATCGGCAGTCGGCGCCTCCGCTCAATCCAGCCGTCACGAATGGCACCTTTAATCCCTTCACCCAGAATTTCTTCAGTCCGGTCTGTAGCTATCTTGGCCAAGCGGGTTGCGCTTTTGCAGACCCGAATACTGAGTTGATCGCGGCCGGGAGTACGACTACCATTCAGCAGGCCCGCGGAGGAGCCTACTTCTTTGGCGACTATCCCCGCAACAACGGAGATGCTCGAACACCTAACTATTACAACGAGGACCTCAGTGTACTTCGAAACTTTGCGATGTACGAACGCTTTACACTTCAATTGAAAGGTGAGTTCTTGAACGCTTTCAACCGCCATATTTTTAGCGCACCGAACGCATCACCCTATGCCTCCACCTTCGGGCAAGTGACCGGCACTATCGATGCTGCGCGCATCATACAATTCACTATGCGTCTGACTTTCTGACGTATTGTGATCTCTGTCTTGCTCTGTATCGCCCTCGGTCAAACGGGGTTGGTCTCGTCGCAAAGTGCGCGGGACTTCTACGATCTCGGCTCAACACAATTTCTTCGGCATCAATTTAACGAAGCGGCGAAGTCCTTTTCTCGCGCGATCGAAATCGACCGAACGTATGCGGAAGCTTACCGAGGTCTTGGTATGAGCGACCTGGAGCTGAAAGACTACAACGGCGCGTATCGTGCTTGGCTCAAGGCCGTCGAGTTGAACCCCAAAGACGAAAAATCGAAATACTTCTTGGGACGACTTTTCTATGAAGCAGATCTCCCGAACGAAGCGGCGGCTTGGCTTCGTGAAGCGCTACAACTCTCGCCCGACGATTACGAGGCGATTACGTATCTGGGTCTTTGCGCCGAGGCTCTCGGGTTAGACGACACAGCCGCTCCTCTCTATCGAAAGGCCATCTCAGACAGTAAACTGCAGAATAGACCCTATTCATGGGCCTTTCTTAATCTCGGCAATTTCCTCAAAAAACACGGCGATCCAAATGGAGCGCTCGCCGTGCTGGAAGAAGGAGCGCAAAGATGCCCAGAGGCGCATGAATTGGCGGCGCTGGGCGAACTACTGGCTACGCAAAACGAAGCGCAGCGCGCCGAAGAAGTTCTTCGCCAGGCGATAGCCCTGGACCCTGAGTTGCCACAGCCACATTACCGGCTCGGTTTGTTGCTCAAGTCAACAGGCAGATTAGAGGAGTCGCGCATCGAAATGATCAAATTTCAGCAAGCGAAGGAACGCGAAGACCGAAATGCGAAGATCATTGCGCTTCGAAAGTAGGGCCGCTACGGTTCCGTTATTGTAAGGATCTTTCGCATCGGCGGATTCTCAATCGTCTGCTTCGCACCGCTCGGCCATTCGATCTCAACGCTGCGCACCACTTTCTCCTGGGCTAGACCAAAAAATAGACGCCTATCCTGCGCGGATTGGTAACTCGCGGTTGTCGTCACCATCCCGTACTGAACTCTTCCAGATTCGGCAATCAGCTTCACCTTCGCGCCGATGCCGTCGCGATTGCTTTTCGTTCCACGCAGGTCCAATCCAATCCACCCGTTTTGATTCCCGCCGTCATTCCGGAGGACGTAAGCAGGGCCTCCGCACGTCACCACGATTACGTCGATGTCTCCATCGTTGTCCAGATCGCCAAACGCAGCGCCGCGGCTCGCCCATTTTTCACTGAATATTTCTCCGGATTGCTGCGACACGTTCACGAACTTTCCTTCCACCTGTTTCAAAAGCAGCGGCGGCTGAAGGTACTCCAAATGCGGTTGCATCTTTTCTACGTTGTCCATCACATGACTATTGGCAAAGAAAAGATCCTTGTGGCCGTCATTGTCGTAGTCGAAAATGCGCATTCCCCATCCTCCAAGTAATCGTGTAAATTGCCCCAGGCGGGAGATATTAGTGTCGTAGTTGAAAGTGCCATCGCCGTTGTTGTGGAAATAGGCGTAATTCTCGTTTGAGAGAGCAGTTGTGACTATGTCGGGCTTGCCGTCGTCATCCACGTCGGCTGCATCCGTTCCCATGCCGGCAAAAACTTTACCATCTGCCGTATATCCGGCCCCAGCCGCAAGTGCATTTTCCGTAAACGTTCCGTCGCCGTTGTTCATGAATAGAAACTGTTGAAACGAATCATTCGCAATGCTGACGTCCAAACGTCCATCATTGTTGAAATCGGCAAATGCTACTCCAAGACCTTTGCCGGGGCTGGCCGCAATATGACTCCTGGCGCTTACATCGGTGAAGGTGCCATCGCCGTTATTATGGAACAGGTAATCGGGAATCGGATTGAAGTTATCGGGGTGGCAATAGGACCGGCCGCCCTCCACGCGCGAGCCGCAATATTTGTTCTTTGAAAAATTCCAGTCCAGATAACGACAAATGAACAAGTCCAATTTTCCATCACTATCGTAATCAAAAAATCCGGCACTCGACATCCATCCTTGCGTCCGCAAGCCGGCCTTCATCGTCACGTCGGTAAAAGTGCCATCTCTGTTGTTGTGGTATAGGATTACGCTTCCATAATTTGTTACGAGCAAATCGTCGAAGCCGTCATTGTCGAAATCCCCTACGGCCGCGCCCATGCCGTAGCCGGTCCCACGCACGCCGGCTCGTTCCGTGACATCTGTAAACGTTCCGTCGTGATTGTTGTGATACAACCGGTTCCAGAATTGCGGCGGTGATTTATCGGGCGGTTCGCTATCGAGCTGTCCGGCTCGAATTCTCGCGCCATTTACCAGGAAGACGTCCAGCCAGCCATCGTTGTCGTAATCGAAAACGGCAACACCTCCGGTCATCGTTTCGATTAGGTATTTGTCAGACGTCGCCGAATTATTGTTATAAAAATGAATGCGGCTCGATAAGGTGACGTCGGTATAGGTCACCGGTTTATCGGCGTTTATCAAAGCAAGAAAGCTTGCCAGGGCACAACCAGCAAGTGCCGATCGGGAAGGCAAGATGCGAAACATTTCTGAGATTTATTGCCGCCCGCGAGCTAAATTTCTTTGGCACATATTGCTTCCGCGACTGAGCGAGTAAGCGGACATCGGCGCTAGACCTCCGAGACGAGAATAGGTCAAATACCAGTCCCGGTCAATGCGACCCCTCAACACAAAAGCACTCGACCAAGGCCATTCGGACAGAAGTTTGTCTGGCTTAGTTTGACGGTCGGTAAAGCGACGGAAAATAAAGACTAAATGATGAGTTAAGCCGTTGAGTGATGGTGGCCAGGGACGGAATCGAACCGCCGACGCCAGCCTTTTCAGGGCTGCGCTCTACCGACTGAGCTACCTGGCCGTTCAGGCGCAAAGCCTTAGTTTAACAAACCAAACGTACTGGATACGATGTAGCCTGCGTGTGCGACTATGCCGGGTTCTTGATATACTCGCGCTTGACAGGCATCTTCATGGGCGAACAGCGATTAGGCGATATCATAGACGATCACTGTGTGAAGTGTCGCCGCATCACCAATCACTCAATTGTCTCTCTGCTCAACGGAGAAGCGGCAAAAGTGCGCTGCCGAACCTGTTATCACGACCACGATTATCGGCATGAGCAGGCGCCGCCTTCGAAAAAAGAACTAAAGAAAGCGGAGGCTGAGGCCCAGGCAGCGGCCCTTGCAGCACAAGCAGATGGCCCCGCTGAAAGTAACGGAGCGGGTGAGCCTCAAAAGAAGGTGAAGCGCGAACACGCCTGACGCTCGGTCAGCCGAAGATACGCGGAATTCTCGCGAGCGGCTCGCAATTGAGATCATTCTTGAATTGCGGCGTCACGGCCACAAAGCCTATCTGGTGGGTGGCTGCGTGCGCGATCGTTTGTTGAGCATCGTTCCAAAAGATTACGACGTCAGCACGAGCGCTACACCACAACAGATCTGCTCCTATTTTTCCGATTCGCAGACTGTCGGCGCTCACTTCGGCGTAGTGCTCGTTTCGAAACCGGGTGCGCAGGTTGAGGTTGCCACGTTTCGTAGCGAAGCTGTCTACTCCGACGGCCGGCACCCGGATCAGGTTAAGTTCGAAACAGATCCCGCTCTTGACGCGCAACGCCGCGACTTCACTATTAACGGCCTTATGGAGGATCCGGTATCGGGCCGCGTATTGGACTTTGTCGGTGGCCAAGCGGATCTCGCGAGCGGAATAATTCGCGCCATTGGACCCTCCGGTCGACGCTTCACCGAAGATCATCTCCGCATGCTCCGTGCTGTCCGCTTTGCGGCGCGGCTATCCTTCACAATCGAGCCAAACACCTTGTGCGCAATTCGGAATTTGGCGAACTATATATGTCAAATCTCAGCCGAACGCATACGCGAAGAAATTGTTCGCATTCTCATTGAAGGCAATGCGCGTCGTGGTTTCGAACTGCTGGACGAAACTAATTTGCTAGCCTTCATTTTGCCGGAAATCAAGGCACTTCAAGGCGTTCAGCAACCGCCCGAATTTCATCCCGAAGGCGACGTATGGACCCATCTTCTTCTTATGCTGGCGCAACTGCACAAGCCTACGTCGACCTTGGCTTTGGGTGTACTGATGCACGACGTTGGTAAACCCGCTACGTTCCGTATTGCGGACCGCATTCGCTTCGATGGACATGCCGAAGTAGGGGCCCGCATGACCGAAAAACGAATGTGCCAACTGCGGTTTTCAAATGAAGATATTGATCAGGTGACGTCACTTGTGGGCAACCACATGAGGTTCAAAGATGTCCGTCAAATGCGCGTAAGTACATTGAAACGCTTTCTACGTTTGCCAAAATTTGAGGAACATCTTGAACTGCATCGGCTGGATTGCATGGCCAGCAACGGCTATACAGATACCTACGATTTTGTACGGGCCAAGCTAGAGGAACTCAGCCAGGAAGAACTACGCCCCGCCCGTCTTATCACTGGCAACGACCTGATTCAAGCCGGTTATAAGCGGGGGCCGGCAATAGGGCGGGCGCTCGATGCAGTGGAAATAGGTCAGTTGGAAGGTGACATTCTTACGCGACAACAGGCTATGGACCGTGCGAAATCCGTTCTGGACCAAGCTTCGCTCTCCGAAGTACCCATACAAACTAAACAAAACCCCTCAAAATCATAATTTTTGCTATGACGAGCAATACTTTGGCGTCATAAGAACATTGCCCGATCATTTAAGGGCGGGGAGATTCTTCTGAACATGCCACTTGTAGAAGCGTTACCCGGCAAATTGCTATCCGAAATTGAGTCCGCAAGAAGGGAAAGCGATCGGCTTTTCAAAATACTAAAACCCGAGGCGCTTTATGAAAGACCGATTGCGGAACGGCATCGCGTCGTCTTTTATATAGGACATCTCGACAGTTTCGATGCCATTCAAATCGCGCGCGAGGGGATGGGGCGAAAATCACCGAATCCTACATTGGACGCGCTTTTTCAAGCTGGCATCGACCCAGATTCAGCACATCTGCCAACGGATACACTTGCCGACTGGCCTTCACTGAACCAGACTCGCGATTACGTGAATCAGTGCCGTAAGCGAGTCGACGAAGTTCTAGATCAAGCTCCTGAGGAAACAGTGCTAATGGCGCTAGAGCATCGGCAAATGCATCTCGAAACACTAGCCTACATGTTTCACAACTTCAAGTATGAGTTGAAGAATTGCTTTTCAGCAACGCTATGTAACGATGCTGGGACCAGCACGAGTCCGACAAACGAGTGGCGCGACATACCCGCGGGTGAAGCAGTTCTCGGTTTGCGTGAGGACGGAAGGTTTGGTTGGGATAACGAGTTTGGTCAAATACGCCGGCATGTTCCGGCGTTCCGCATTCAATGCTACAAAGTCACTAACGGCGATTATCTACGCTTTGTGCAAGAAGGCGCCGCCATGCCGCATTTCTGGATTCGCCGTAACGGCCGGATTTTCTACCGCGGCATGTTTGAAGAAATATCCTTGCCCCTTGATTGGCCTGTATACGTGTCTCAACAAGAGGCCGCCGATTATGCAAAGTGGATCGGGACTCGTCTTCCTACCGAAGAGGAATTCCACCGCGCCGCGTATGGAACGCAACAAGAAAGTGCTCGCAAGTATCCGTGGGGTGAAGAGCCTCCTGCCTGGCGGCATGGCAATTTCGATTTCAAGCGATGGGATCCCGAGAGCGTCACAAGCACTCCAGACGGCGATAGCGCTTTTGGCGTCAGCCAACTCGTGGGTAACGGTTGGGAATGGACCAGCACAGTTTTTGGTCCCTTTCCCGGCTTTCGTTCGCGGGCGAGCTATCCAGGCTACTCGGCAAATTTCTTTGATGGAGAACACAACGTAATGAAGGGCGGATCTGCCCGCACGGCTGCCCGACTGCTTCGCCCATCATTCCGAAATTGGTTTCGCCGTGACTATCCATATATGTACGCTGGTTTCCGTTGCGTTGATAGCAGCGCTGCCTAGAAAACGGAACTCACATGTCAGCATCCATCCAGCCGCAACTCTCCCCATTTGCACTTGAAGTCCTGGAGGGTTTGTCTGCCCCACAGAAGAAGCTTTCTCCGCGGTATTTTTACGACGATCTTGGGAGTGCCCTATTTGAGGCCATCACTCTTCTACCTGAATATGGTCTGACGCGCGCGGAAACTCGCCTCCTGCGCACGCACGCAGCGGATATCGCTTGGCATGCCGGCTGCGTCGGAACTGTCGCTGAATTAGGCAGTGGGAGCGGCAAGAAGACAAAACGTGTGCTCGAATTATTAGGTCGCCGAAATGCCAGGCTGCAATACCGCCCTATCGACGTCTCGAAAGCAGCTCTCACAGCATGCGAACGTGAACTGGAAATGATCTGTGAAATTAATCCAGTCTGTAATGACTGGTTGCAAGGTTTGCGAGAGGTTGCGCACGCGCGACGTGAAAACGAAGTTTTGCTGCTGTTGTTTCTTGGAAGTTCAATCGGAAACTTGGACCGCGAAAGCCTTCCGCGTTTTCTCGAAGACGTCCGGCTTCACCTTCAGCCGGGAGACTTGTTCTTGCTTGGCGCCGATCTCGTGAAAGATGTGTCACGGATGATCGCTGCATACGATGATCCGACGGGAATTACGACTGCCTTTAACCTTAATTTGTTGGGTCGCATCAATCGTGATCTCGACGCCGATTTCGACCTTAGAACCTTCGCTCATGAAGTGCGCTGGCATGCTGGCGAGCGCCGCATAGAAATGCACTTGCTCTCCTGCCGAGATCAAAACGTACGTTTAGGGGCGGTGAACACCATTTTGCGGTTTGTCGAAGGAGAAACGATCTGGACGGAATCCTCTCATAAGTTCACTTGCGGAGAATTAGACGATTATGCGCGATCCAGCGGCTTTCAAGTAGTAGCGACATGGGTCGACCATGAATGGCCATTCGCCGAAACGCTCTGGAGAGTCGAATAGCGCGAACCGCCTAACAAGCTGGTCGACGATCTCGAGACATTTTCGTGACCTCCAACGCGATGTTATTCTGAAACTGCGCGACATCCTACGGGCCGGTAGCTCAGTTGGTAGAGCATCGCACTTTTAATGCGGTGGTCGCGGGTTCGAGTCCCGCCCGGCTCACCATTGTTTTCAAATTTTCTGAACCTCCAAATTTTATCTAGCACCGAACTGCTGTGAAGTGCGCTTCCATTTTCTTGGACTCGACATGTTGAAATGCGAAAGTGGCAAAATGACTCAACCCGACACTTGCGCCTAACGCTGGGTCCTTAAGAATATGGAAGTAGCCCCTCGGCCGAGTCCAGAAGTTGCGGCACGATGGCTGGATCGTCCGCGCGTGAGGAGATCAGCTGGCAGCTACGGGCAGAACAAGCCTTTTCTCGCGGGAATATCGAACGGAGCTTACGGCGTCTGTGAAAGAGCAAGGTTCTAAGCGCCATGAGAGTGCGGCGCCGCTGAATGGTTCGGCCTGTGCGAAGCCGGCTGCCAAGAATAGGAATCAACGGGCGTGAGCGAGTCACGTGCATTCGCGGAGACCCGTCCTGATCCTGATTTTCGCGTCCTTTTCGAGTCTGCACCCGGATTGTACCTGGTCTTAACACCCAAGCTGGAGATCATTGCTGCAAGCAACGCTTACCTGGAAGCGACGAAAACCAAACGGGAACAGATTCTCGGTCATGGGATCTTCGAGATGTTCCCGGATAATCCGGAAGATCCGGAAGCTTCGGGTGTAAGGAACCTTCGGGCATCGTTGAACCGTGTGATCGAAAGCAAGGTGCCGGACGCCATGCCGATCCAGAAGTATGACATTCCCCGCCCCGAGTCCGAAGGGACCGGATTCGAGGAACGATTTTGGAGCCCGCTCAATTCGCCTGTTTTTGGTGAGAACGGAGAGTTGGCGTACATCATTCATCGCGTCGAGGATGTCACGGCGTTCGTCAGGCTAAAGGCCTCGGTTGACTCACGCCAACATCCCATCGACGTGCTGACGGAATCGACTGAAGGGGAACTGTATGAGCGGCTACGTCAAGTGGCGGAGACTAAGCGCCAGCTCAAAGAGGCGAATGCAGAATTGGCCAAGCTCTACAACAAAACAGCTGAGCTAGATCACATAAAGACACAGTTCTTTACGAACATCAGCCACGAGCTGCGAACACCCCTGGCGTTGATCATTGGACCTGTCGAGCGATTACTCTCGTCTCGCGAATTAAGCGAGGAGCAGTGCCGCGAACTGCGGGTGGTGAATCGCAATGCGTACCAGCTTCTAAAACACGTTAACGATCTTCTCGATCTCGCGAAGCTCGATCATAACGAGCTACGCCTCTCTTACACGGACTCCGACCTGGCCCTCCTGGTAAGGCTCGCAGCCAACAATTTCGAGAGTCTCGCGAGGGAGAAGAATATCGATTTCATCATTCAGGCTGACACCCCGGTGCCCTCACAAATCGACCTGGACAAAATTGAGCGGGCATTGCTCAACCTGCTATCCAATGCGTTCAAATTCACGGCATCCGGAGGAACCGTTCGTTGCACTCTTGCAAAAGATGGAGACGAAAATGCCGTGATCGAAGTGGCTGATAGCGGTCCCGGGATTCCCATCGAATGGCGAGCCGCTGTGTTTCAGCGTTTCAGACAAGTGGACACTGGCCTCACCCGGCGATTCGAAGGAACTGGCCTCGGCTTGCCGATCGCGAAGGAATTCGTGGAACTCCACGGAGGAGCCATTTCGGTTTTGGAAGCCCCCGAAGGCGGTGCTCTTCTGAAGATGACCTTGCCCGTTCGCGCGCCGGAGGGAGCCACGCTGCTGAAGGACCGTAATGAGCCTGCTTCTTCGCGCAAATTTGCAAAATTCGTAGCGGAGGAGCTGCAAAGCAACAGCGTCGACGTTCCACCCCAAAGCGGCGACAACCGGCCATTAGTTCTGATTGCGGAAGATAACAGCGAGATGAATGCGTTTATCCGGTCGACTTTGAATTCGACTTATCGAGTTCACTCGGCATTTAACGGTCACGAAGCGGTTGCGAAAACCCTTAAGTTTAAACCCGACGCGATCGTATGCGACATCATGATGCCTGAACTCAGTGGCTCAGACTTTCTCAAAATTATCCGGCACGATCAGGGATTCGACAACACTCCAATTCTCATGATCACGGCAAAAGCGGACGACGAGCTTCGCGTTAGCCTGCTTCGCGATGGCGCAACTGACTATCTGATTAAGCCCTTCTCTGTTGATGAGCTTCGTGCAAGAATCGGAAACCTGGTGAAGCTGAAGCTTGCCCTCGATCAAGAGCAGAAGCTGAGATCTGAGTTGCAGCAGAGCAACTCCCGATTGCAAGCAATGAATCGAGAGCTGGAAGCATTCGCGTATTCGGTATCGCATGATTTGAGGGCTCCTCTCCGGAGCATTACGGGGTTTGGCAACATTCTTCTGCGCGATAATGCGTCTCGTCTGGATGAAGCAGGTGTGGTCTGCATTCAGCGTATGTCTCGGGCGGCGGATCGGATGGGTCAATTGATTGACGATTTGCTGAATCTTTCGCGCGTTAGCCGGTCTGAAATCAACCGCAAACCCACGGATCTGTCCATTCTTGCTTTGAGCGCCGTTCGGGAACTTGAAGCGGCGGAGCCAAACCGTAAT
>DASREJ010000154.1:0-3631 GCA_035652115.1 Bryobacteraceae bacterium | reverse complement strand
AGGTCAGTTTGGTCATCGGATGGGGTAGTTCTTGCAGCCATACGTTATTCGCATAGCGCCCGTCGTACATATACACGTCGGGCCGGAAGACTAGCTCGAGATCACCGGAGTTCGCAGCCGGGACTGCAGCGGCTGCGAAATTACTCTGGGGCTCGAGGTTGATGGGCGGAAGCGCGGAATTCGCAATCAGGCCATCATGAACGGACTTGCGCCACCATGCTTCGAAGTCGTTCGCACCACTCTTCTCCGACCAATACGCACGCACGATGTCATAGGAGGACCGCCCTGGAAACTGCAAAATCGCATCCAGTATCCGGAGTTGGGAGTGCGAATCGTAGAGCGGCGCAATCAGCGGCTGAATGATGGTGATGGTTCCATCTAGCCCCCGGGCGTCACCCCAGTCTTCCAAAAAGTGAGGCTCGGGAATGTGCCAGGTTGTCTTGAGCGATGTCTCGTTGAAGTGAAGGCTGGAGTGGATTGAAGTCTTCACATTTTCGAGTCCCTGCGCGAATTTGAAATCCAGCGGCGCGTTATAGACCGGATTACCGCCGAGGATCAAAAGCAGCTCGACTTTACCGTCGTTCATGTCGCTAGTGAGCCGGCGCAGGGATTCGATCTGGTCGACAGGCTCAACTTCGAGCGTGTCCGTGCAAATCACCGTCTTTCCGATGTTGCCGAGAGCCGCGTTCATTGCATAGGCGAGAGCGTGAACAGCAGGAGATTGATGCTGGCCGGGAATAATTGCGCATGCGCCCTTGTGCCCTTGCAGATCACGCGTCAGGACGTCGATCCAGGTCGCATAGACACGGTTGGCAGGAAGTGGCACTGAGATGCCGAGCGCACGCGCCAATTCGCGCGCGAATTCTTCGATCTCGACGTACCGTAAAGCGAGGCGGTGATCGGCCTTTCCGCCGGTAGGCGTCATCGTACTCTCGACGGCGTAAAGCCGGTTCATGTCGAGACGGTTTCCGCGTTTGCGGCGCGCCGAAAAATCTCGCGCACAACGTGTCGAGCCGGCACCGCAAGCGAGGAAATCCGCGTCCAACGCTAACACTACATCAGCATTGTCAAGCTTGTAATAGGTTTGAACGTGCTTGCCGAAAACCGCTTTTGCGGCAGCGCGCTGCGAATGCGGACCGGCAGGATCGAACTGGTGCCACTTCGCCGCCGGAAATTTCTTCAGGACTGCACGAATTTGTGCACCCAACGCCGGCGATACAACGGTCTCGCTTAGAATGCGAAATCCATCGCCACTTCGGGCTTGAACGGGCGCAATCACCTGCTGCCATGCAAGCTGAAAAGAACCCCAATCACGCGGCTCACCCAGGCAAATAATCTCTTTGGCGCGATCGGGATCGTACAAATCCATCAGGCACGCCTGAGAGTGCACACTGGTAGAACCAAGACTGGCCGGATGATCGGGATTGCCCTCCACTTTCGTGGGCCGCCCGAGATGACTTTCAACAATTACGCCTTCCGCAATGCCGTTAACCGGGGCGGCGGTCGCGTAGTATTTCGGTTTGCCCGGTATTACATTTTCGGGTGGAGATACATAGGGAAGAATAGTTTCTTTGGGTTGACGGGTACATCCAGTAAGGCCGGCGAGCGCCATCGACCCAGCCATTAATGAGAGAAAACGCCGCCGGCTCTCCCCTGAAAACTCAATTCCCTCCTCCGAAAATTGTTCTGCGGGCTCTTCTTTCTGACTTCCGGCAAATTCTTCCGGCGTACGCCAAAGGTCAGTCTTTGCGGCACGCGTGAGTGTTGCTATAGGAATGAAATCGCGATGTGACGTTTTACTCACCGGTGACACGTTGAACAACTAGTTAGGCTTTGTATGTGGTATTCGCGCATCAAGCGCTTGCCCAAGGCGATCTGATCAGGCGGCGGCGCGTAATCCATGGAGAACACCTGATCCCGCGGTCGAACGTAACGCTCTGGATGACGATGACAGTTGAGGCACCACTCCATAGTTAGCGGGGCAGCTTGCCACATGAGCGGCATTTTGTCGACACGTCCATGGCAAGTTGAACAGCCGACTCCTTCGTGTATATGGATACTGTGGTTGAAATACACGAAGTCCGGTAGATCGTTAACTCTCTCCCATTGGATAGATTTGCCGCTGCGGTAACTCTCGCGAACAGGTTCGAGCATAGGACTTGTCGCCCACATCTGCGAGTGGCAGTTCATGCAAATTTTGGTTGGAGGAATATTGGCGAACGATGACGTTTCCACCGTCGTATGGCAATATCGACAATCAATACCCAAACCGCCGACGTGGTGTTCATGACTGAACGGAACTGGCTGCTCGCGCGGAACATTCTGCATCATTTCGTAGGGCGAGCGCACGATGAGATACCCCAGCCAGCAGATTGTAACGAGCGCCGCCGCGGCACCCAGGATGGTAAGTCGGGCAAAGCTATTGGCACTTCGCGAGAAGTACTGAGGCATCAGCGTCCGCCGTTGCCTCGCATCAAGTAACTACAGATTGTGTTGTTCGGATTGCAGATCCAAAATCCGACAGGATGACACTCTCGTTTGAAAGGCATTCCCCCAGAAGCCTCTTCTTCACTTACAAATGACCGAAATCATTTAAAAATGTTCTAACTGTTTATCCCAGCATCTGCCTAGTCGAAGTTGAATTGCTGTGTCTTTTGTCACGAATCCAAATGAAAGATCCTGTTGCCGGGAATTGTTCTTACTACTTTCTTAATAAGTCAGCGCCGACATTACCAGTATTTATACGCACTTTGGTCCCAAATGGCTACTGTTCTCTTATGCATGACCGATAAATGATGGATGCGTAAGTCGATGGAATTAGGACAGCGGTTTAAGTTATAAGGTCTCAACAAGTCTACGGAAGTCGCGAACGGCGCGCTAAGCTCAGATCATGGGCTAGAAAAAAGACTAGTCCGATTCGCGCATGACAACGACCGCCGCCCACAGAACTGTCGACAAAATCGTGGCCCTACAAGGAGCCGATCTGTTTGGCTGCCTTCCAAATACGGTACTAATGAAAGTTGCCGGTCGCGCGACTATCCGAACGCTTACAGTCGGTGAAGTTCTTTTTTCTGAGCACGACAGTGCGACTGCATTATATGTCGTAGTTGAAGGTGAGCTTCGATCTGTCCGCCGGAATGAAGATGGGCGGGAACAGGTATTATCGACAGAGCGCGCGGGTGCAGTTCTCGCTGCCGTTCCGATGTTTAGCGGAGGCAAGTTTTACAGCACGACAATTGCCGATCGACGTTCCGAGGTGCTTTGTATTCAAGCTCGCGATGTGCGCGAACTTTGCCGCGAATTTCCTGAGCTGTTGTGGAATTTGGTGCGGGTCTTTGGGGAGAAGCTTCGACATTATGCCGAGCTTATCGAGACGCTTGCGTTACGAAACGTGGACCAGCGGCTTGCACAGCATCTCCTAAGTCTATGCCAGGAGAGAGGAATGCGCCATGGAGATGTTTGTGTCGTGGAGATCACGATGACACAGGCAGAGATGGCAAGCCGGTTGGGATCCACTCGCGAGGTCGTTTGCCGGGCGATTGCACATCTTCAGAGATGCGGCTTGATTCAAACGATGGGATCGCGGCGGCTGACTGTTCCCAGTATGAGGTCGCTCGGCAGATTTGCCGGC
>DASREJ010000153.1:0-7934 GCA_035652115.1 Bryobacteraceae bacterium | reverse complement strand
CCCTTTCTGAGTTGAAATTGTATCGAAAAGCTAGTTGATTGGTACTATGCTGAATTCTGCCGCCCGAACACCAGGGCGTAGTGCCCAGTCTCCGCTTTTTACGCTTTGATATTTGTGAGGGCTTCGCTCGTTGCCCTGAACGCATTTTGATTAAATAAGGTCCTGGTGACCAGGACCTCATAGTGAAGCCAAAACTGTTGTTCGCCGCACTCGCCTGCCTTGCTCCCTTGCGCTCCGCAGTCCTCCCTAACGGTTCGGAATTAGAAATACGTCTGCTCGATCCAGTCGGATCCCGCGTTTCACACGTGGGCGATCCCGTCCGAGCCGCCGTAGTCACACCTGTTTTTGGCCGCGACAGGATTCTGGTTCCTGCCGGCGCAACGGTGTCGGGCGTAATCGACCACCTAGATCGTCTGGGCCTCGGTCTCCGACACACGGCCGCTCGTCTGGATCTTCAATTCACCGAGCTCCATCTGTCTGATAGAACCGTCACTCCGATTCATGCGCGGTTAGTTTCGGTCGAAGAGGCCCGAGAAATCGTCAATGACACCGGAGTAGTCGTTGGCATCCACCCTGAGGCCAGTTTTTCAACCGCAGTATCCGGTGCCTTCACGCTCTTTTTCATTGGCGAGCCCGAGTTTCGGTTGGCTGTCCTGGGCTTCAAGTTTCTGGCGGCCCGTTCGCCTGACGCTGAAATCGCGTTTCCCGCAGGAACTGAAATGCTGTTGCGTCTCACTGATGACGTGTTACTGAACAGTCTCGAGACCTATAAACCAGCCGTGCCGCCCCTCACCACGCCTCAAGATGCTCACTTTGAGGACATGCTGGCTGGGCTACCTGAACAGCAAACGAATCGCGATCACAGGCACGCGTCTGATCTCATCAATATTGTCTTAATAGGGAATCAGCAGGCTGTCGAGCGGGCATTTGGCGCCGCCGGTTGGCACGGTAGCGAACCTCACAGCATTATGGCTCTGTACCACGTGTATCATTGCATGGTTCAACGCGTAGGTTACAGCAGGGCTCCTATGACGAGTCTGAAATTCAACGGTAGTCCTCCTGATATGGCTTTTCAAAAGAGCCTTGATACTCTTGCCAAGCGTCACCACATCCGGCTGTGGCGCGAGGCGGAATCCGATGTCTGGCTCGGCGCGGCTAGTGAAGACATCAAATACAAACTCCGAGCCTTGCACATCACACACGGTACGGATCGCGACATTGATAATGAACGCGCCAAGGTAGTGAACGATCTCGCTTTCACCGGTTGCATCTATCGGGGCAGCCTGATTTCGCGCGGCGCTTCTTTCAAGACGGTTCGGGAAGACGCTCATTCCATTTTCACGGATGGCGACGTCGCCGTCGTTCAATTGAACGCCTGCGAAGACCCGCGACTCACGCCGGCTGATCCAAAAACGCCTCAGCCCGTGCGCGCCATTCGCGCCGCTCGAGCCGTCATTGAAGATATCGCCCGTTCCAATCCCGTGTCGGTGGGCTACGGGATGATAACGTCGATATTCGCTAGTTCGAAAACTCGAGCGGGTACGCGTGTTCAGGAGTCCGGTGCTTACACGCGCGCGATCGCTATCTCAAACGTTAGCGAAACCGCCAAGGTCTCGGCCCTTCGTTAGTCCACCGCAAATCGGCGGGAGGAACGCGTCACGCGGCTAGTCTGCATTGCGAAGCTTGTGACTGGCTAGTTTATGCCATATATAATGTTGCAATTCTAAATGAAGTTTCTAAACGCCCGCGATAGTGGCCAGCAATAACGTCAGGCAGCATGCGCGAAATCGTTTTCGCCCTTTTCATCTTTATCTGTTTGTCGATGGCTTCACTCAGTTGCCTAGGCTTATACGAGAAGCTGCCGATCCATCACCGGGGAGAAGACACCCACAACGTAGTCAGACTTGCGGCAAGCGTCTTTGTCGTGATGACATCTTTGGTTCTAGGGCTGTTGATTAATTCAGTCAAGGACACGTTTGAGGCCGTGGACCGCGATGTGCATACGTTTGCGACAGAGCTAGTGATCTTAGATCGGACGCTTCGGCTGTATGGCGCGGAAACAAATGCGACACGCCAATATTTGATTACGTATGCACAGCAGGCACTGGACGATACGTGGTCTTCTAAAGGAGGCCCAGTCATCGATGACCGCGCCGCGGAGCACATCATGAATGAGGCCGAAACTGCATTTATGGCTATCAAAGCAGTGGACATGGACCACGCCGAATTGTGGCGCGAAGCGCAGCTCCATCTCCAGAGAATAGTGGAATTACGCTGGACTTTGATCGGCGAGTCCAGTGGGAGGGTCTCTCCCGCGTTAGTAGCTATTTTGATTGCCTGGCTCATGTTGATCTTCGCAAGCTTTGGATATAGAGCACCACGCAATCCGGTGGTGATCACAACGCTCGTTCTATCGGCTTTTCTCATTTCGTGCTCGCTTTATCTGGTGTTGGATATGGACACTCCATTTTCGAAACCCATCCAGGTTTCGCCCGCGCCCTTGAAACGGGCCGTTGCGTATATGCGCCGGTGAATTGTCAAGGATATAATCGCGTAGTTATGCAGACGCGCCGCGGATTCCTTTATGCCGTAGGTGCTGGAGCGCCGTTGCTTCTTGGCTTAAGCGACAAAGCCGGTACTCGCAATCCAGTCCTTGGCTCCGGCGATCACGTCTTCGAAGTCACACACGACTGGGGCGAGCTGCCCGCGGACATCAAATACGGCAATACGCACGGTGTCTGCGAAGATGCGCAGGGACACATCTACGTCCACCACACTGTGAATGCCGCCAGCGAAAGCAGCGACACCATGGTGGTGTTCGATGCTAAGGGAAAATTCGTCAAAAGCTGGGGACCGGATTTTAAAGGCGGCGCGCACGGATTGTTGATCCGGAAAGAGGGCCGCCAGGAGTTCCTTTATCTATGCGATACCAAGCGCGGCCTCGTCGTAAAAACCACACTCGATGGCGAGCCGGTTTTGACGCTCGGTTATCCGAACGAATCGCCGGCATACCAGCCGAATCCCGATGGTACGAAGAAGAAATACAGCCCCACCAACCTGGCGGTTGCGCCGAACGGAAACATCTACGTGGGTGACGGCTACGGTTCCAGCTATGTAAATGTTTATACGGCGGAAGGCAAATTCATCAAGACCTTTGGCGGCAAGGGGACTGCCGCGGGTCAACTCGATTGCCCTCACGGCATTGTGCTGGATACTCGGGGACCGGAGCCAATTCTTATGGTTGCGGACCGCACGAATCACCGCATCCAGACCTTCAACCTGGATGGCGAGCACCTGGGCTTCATCGCCGGCACAAATCTGCCGTGCACCTTTGCCTTCAATCACCGCGGCGAAACCGTTGTTCCTGATCTTGGAGCGCGCGTCACGCTGCTTGATAAACAAAATCGCGTCATAGAACACCTGGGCGACGACTCGGCCGCAAACGACTGGTCAAAGCTGCGGACGCAGGACCGCACCGCATTCCGGCCGGGCAAGTTTGTGTGCCCGCACGGGGCTTGCTTCGATCACCATGGCAATGTGTTCGTTGTTGAGTGGGTGGAGGTAGGAAGAGTTAGTAAGTTGAGGCGAGTTTGACTCGCATCGAAATGCCAGGAGGTAAATATGAGATTTAGATTAACTTCGCGGCAGCTTGGAGTACTCCTAGTTGTTGCGCTTGCTTTTGGCGTTTTGGCGACGGTGGTGTTTGCGCAAGATGAAAACCTGTTCGGTAACCGATTTAAGTTGAGCAGCAGGACTTTCGCGAACAACACGATTTTGCCCATCAGCGCTATCCACAATATTCCCGGCAACAATAACTTGAATGTTTGCTCGATTGACGGAACTCCCGGCGGGAATCAGTCGCCTGAGTTATCGTGGAGCGGCGCGCCGCCGAACACGCGGACCTTTGTTGTAACTACCTACGATGTCACCGCGAATTTCACTCACTGGGGCATGTACAACATTCCGGGATATCTGCAGGGATTGCCTGAAAATGCTGGGGTATCCGGAAGCTCATTTGGCGCACAAATTGTGAACGATTTCGGCGCCAGCGAATATGACGGACCGTGTCCACCTGCTAACGTTGCGCCGTTTGTCCACCATTATGTATTCACCGTGTATGCCTTGGATATCAAGCTACAGTTGTCGGGCTCAGCGAATTTTCCCGCTAATGCCGAGGCGCTGTATCAAGCGCTGATCGAGGCTGGACAACACCACCACATTCTGGCAAGCGCGAGTTTAACGGGACTGTACTCGACCACGCCGAGCGGGCACTAGCAGATCCTCTGCTATTCTGTTAATTCGCAACGAGGATATTCTTCCTCTGCTCCTTCCACGCACGATATTGGAGGGTGCTCTCTTCTTGCATGCATGTCTTTGAATTGACTCGCCGAATGGTCGATATCGAATCGATCACTCCGAATGAGCGAGCTATCGGCGATTTCCTCTTCGACTATCTCAACGATTTGGCGCGCCGGTTCGATGGGCGTATCGAGCGGATGCACGTAGAAAAAGGCCGCGACAATATCTTCGTCCGTTTTGGCAATCCTGTGGTGGTTTTGTCCACCCACATGGACACCGTTCCTCCTTTTATTCCATCGCGCGAGGACGATTCGTTTATCTGGGGCCGCGGCGCTTGCGATACCAAAGGCATCATTGCCGCGATGATTGATGCGAGCGAACAATTGCTGGGAGCGGGGAAGCGGAATTTCGGGATGTTGTTTGTCGTCGGCGAAGAGCGGAATAGCGCGGGTGCACAGGTTGCGGCCAAAAATCCTCGCGGCAGCCGCTTCCTTATTAATGGCGAGCCCACAGAGAATCAGCTCGCTCTTGGTTCGAAGGGCGCGCTGCGGTTCGAGATTATCGCGTCGGGAAAAATGGCGCACTCGGCATATCCGGAACTCGGCGAGTCGGCTATCGAAAAGCTGCTGGACGCGCTCGGGAGAATTCGCCGCATCCGCATGCCATCGGACAAAATTTTGGGCGTGAGCACGTTGAATATCGGCACGATTCAGGGAGGCCGCGCGCCTAATGTGATTCCCGATCACGCGCAGGCGGAAATATTCATACGCGTGGTTGGCGAAGTTACAGATCTACGACGCGATGTTCAAACCGCGGCAGCGCCGGATGCGGAGGCGCAAGAAGTTCTCTTTATCCCGGCGCTTCACCTGGGAACCATGGACGGTTTCAAGACGACCGTGGTGGCGTTTGCAACGGATATACCCGCTTTTGAAGGCGCGTGGGGCGAACCGTATTTAATTGGTCCGGGAAGCATTCATGTGGCGCATACGGCTGAGGAGCGGATTCCCAAAAGTGAGTTACAACAGGCCGTTGGAATTTACGGCAATCTAGTAGAACGGCTGGGGCGTTAGAGAAAATATGTACAGTTCAATGAAGCCGATTGAAGTAGGCGTGCTCGGTGGGACCGGAATGGTTGGCCAGCATTTTGTCCGGTTCCTGCAGGGGCATCCCTGGTTCAAGCTGACGTGGCTTGGCGCGAGCGACCGTTCCGCCGGTAAACGTTATAAGGACGCTACCGCATGGCGATTGGAGGGCGACATGCCATCGGAGGCGGCCGGAATTCAGGTTTCCGAATGCAAGCCAGGCTCCGCGCCCCGCCTTGTTTTCTCCGCGATGGACGCCTCAGTTGCAACCGAGATTGAGCGTGAGTTCGCGCAGGCTGGTCACGTTGTCGTTTCCAATTCGCGGAATCATCGGATGGAAGCAGATGTACCCTTGCTTGTGCCGGAAATCAACGCGGGTCATCTCGCGCTTGTGCGCATTCAGCAAAAGAACCGCGGCTGGAGCGGCATGATTGTCACCAATCCGAATTGTTCGACGGTGGTGCTGACCATGGCGCTCGCGCCATTGCTGCCTTTTGGCATCGAGCGGGTTCTTGCGACGACAATGCAGGCGGTTTCGGGCGCCGGCTATCCGGGCGTTTCGTCAATGGACATTATCGGTAATGTGGTTCCCTTCATTGGCGGCGAAGAAGAGAAGATGCAGCAGGAGACGCAGAAGATTCTGGGTGCAGTCTCCGATGGCAGATCGGTTCCACTGCAAGCGCGTGTCAGCGCCCAATGCAATCGCGTTTCGGTGACGGACGGCCACACGGTGGCAACTTCCGTCGCATTTGCAAAGAAGCCTTCGCTTGAAGACGCGCGCGATGCGCTGAATGGATTCCGCGGCGCTCCTCAACAACGCAACTTGCCCAGCGCGCCGCAACAACCGGTTGTCTATTTAGAGCAGCAGGACCGGCCGCAGCCGAGACGCGATGCCGCGCGTGAAAACGGAATGGCCGTTACTGTTGGGCGGCTTCGCGAGTGCCCGGTGCTTGATCTGAAGTTCGTTGCCTGCGGTCACAACGCGATACGGGGCGCGGCAGGCGCTGCTGTTTTGAATGCCGAATTGATGGTCTCGGAAGGCTTTCTCGATTAGGTTGCCGCAATGATCGTCATGAAATTCGGCGGGACTTCCGTCGAATCGCGGGAAGCGATTGCGCGGGTCAGCCGTATTGTCCAGCAGGTTGAGCATCGCAAGCCCGTTGTCGTTGTGTCGGCGATGGGCAAAACCACAAATAAGCTTCTGGAGGCGGCCAAAGAAGCGGCAGCGGGCCGGCGAGACCAAGCGCTTGCGTTAATCGATGAATTGCGCGGGCATCACCTCACGCATGGACTTGCTGTTGCGGGTGCTGCCGCGGCCGATATGGACCGCTACATCCGCGCTCATTTCGACTGGCTGGATGAGTTGGTAAAGGGGCTTGCGGTGGTCGGTGAATTATCGCCGCGCTCGATGGATGCGATTGCGAGCGTCGGCGAGCGATTGTCGAGCCTGATTGTCACGCTCGCTTTTCAAGCCGCGGGCATGCGCACGCAACATGTGGATTCACGCCGCGTCATTATCACGGATGACCGATTTACTCAGGCGCAACCTGTGCTGGAGGAAACGTACCGGCTGTTGCGCGAGACTGTGGTTCCGACCGCCGAGCGGGCGGTTGTCGTAATGGGCGGCTTTATCGGCAGCACGCGCGATGGCCACACTACCACGCTAGGCCGTGGAGGTTCCGATTATTCGGCAGCCATTGTGGGCGCAGGCATAGAGGCAGAAGAGATTCAGATCTGGACCGATGTCGACGGCATGCTAACGGCCGACCCACGCATCATTTCGGGCGGCCATAGAGTTCGAAGCATCTCGTTCAGGGAAGCAGCGGAGATGGCTTATTTCGGGGCGAAAGTGCTGCATCCTTCCACGGTCATTCCCGCCGTCGAAAAGAACATTCCGGTTTTGATTTTGAATTCGCGCCGTCCGGAGGTGGACGGCACGCGCATTACCGCGGAAGCTGTTCCCTGCAAGAATCCGGTGAAATCGATTTCCTGCAAACGCGATGTCACGATCGTGAACATCCACTCGACAAGGATGTTGATGGCTCATGGCTTTTTGCGCCGGATCTTTGAGATTTTCGATCGCTATAAAACGAGTGTCGATATGGTGTCGACATCGGAAGTCAGTGTTTCGTTGACAGTGGATAATTGCGAGCATTTGAACGAGATTCGACAGCATCTGCTGGATTTTGCGGAGGTAAATGCGGAGAGCGGCCAGGCGATCGTGTGCCTGGTTGGTGAGAATATTCGCCACACACCAGGCATTGCGGGACGCGCATTTCAGGTGTTGAAGGGAAAAAATATCCGCATGATCTCGCAAGGAGCTTCCGTATTGAATCTGGGGTTTGTAGTTGCGGATGCGGATGTTTCGGAGGCTGTGGCGGCGCTTCACGAAGAGTTCTTTTCGACACTCGATTCGGCGGTATTCGATTAGATATGGAAGAGAAGAAGAAGCTCGCGCTGATCGGTTACGGCAAGATGGGCCGCCTTGTCGATCAACTCGCACAGCAGCATGGCTTTGAAGTCGCCTTGAAGCTGAATTCGACCGGCAACACG
>DASREJ010000152.1:0-14756 GCA_035652115.1 Bryobacteraceae bacterium | reverse complement strand
GCGTCGGAGCCGGCAAACCCTGAAATCTGACCACCGAACTCGAGCGAGTGATCGATTTTTAGCGTCCCCGTAGTGCCAACGAAGGACACCGATTGCGCGCCAGGACCATCGATCTCCGCGCTGCCGCCTTCGGCAATGGTGATTTCGGTAAGAGGGACAGATGGGACGGCGGCGGCGCCGATGGGCGCAGGCGTTGAAATAATCGTGCTGGAGGGATCGATCGTCTTGACCGTAACGGGAGTCCCCTCTTCCTGCGGAGCCATATTGAGGTTCGATGTTTCCAAGAAATGACTTATCTCCGAGTCGAAGGGCACATCGCCGCCGAAATCATTGACGGTACCGACTGTCTCCGCAGTGCCGTTCGATGAAGAGGCGTTTAGACCCGGGTCGTCAGAAATCTTCCGCCCGCGCGCGAGCGAATTATTCACTAGTGCGTTCATAAAGAGTGCCCCTGAAACAGCGCGAGTGTGGGCCGTGTGTTTGGCCTCGCGATACGTTAGGGACCTAGTTTGAAAAAGTTCCTGAAGGACCTAGTACAATTTTACGAGGTATGTGGCATCATTAACGAACGAGTAAGTCTAACACATTGCGAACGCCATTTGCCCGGGAGGCGAGCCGCCGTTTGCGGGACCCGGGATTCCGGGGTCTTGGGGACTAGAGGCTATGACTGAAAACCTGTTTTTAATAAGGTCTCGTTGAGTTTGTACCCTTCCGCACTAAACCGTCAACGCACTTCTTCCTGAGGGCATCGCGTGGCTGGGATGCAGAAGCTTAAGCAAAATTTGGAATCCTTTCGAAAGAAAGGGTTCAGGATTTTACAAAGTTGGTTACGCTGAGTGGCTATGCCGCAAGGAGCTGGGCCAAATTTTAGGTGACGCGGCAATCTGGTGGCAGGGGTATTTGCCGACAGGGCCTGAATGTCGTGGCGGATCGACACGGCAATCACGTTCAGGCGCCGACGCAGTTTCCGCGATCAGAAAAAATAGCTCTCTCTTCCCATCATAGGTCTTTGCGATCGAGGAAGGTTGGACAAAGCTCAAAACTGGAAAGTCCTGTCCAGATCAATGCAAGGGAATCTATGCTCATTTGGGCAATAAACTGTGACCTGCATGCAACGATCTGGATTTACCGAACGGGCTGCTCGCTCGACAGCGTAAGCTAGAAACCGACATAAATCATTTCCGAATAAGTATGGTCCACATCGTACGATGGAGGCCTTCCCTTGTAGTACTTCGATGCCCTCCCCGGAAAATATTTTCCTTTCAGCCCAACGATTGGCCCCGAGGCGTCGACCAGCATAGCAGGATAGCCCCTCGCTAAAAGCGCAAGATAGATGTTACGGCTGTTGTCTTGGAAGTCATCCATTCGCTCGCAGTAGATGAGCTGCGCAACGGGGAACCCCGGTTTTATCCTTCGGCGCAAAAAGATAAGAGGCGCCAGCCTATCAGACAGCTCGAGACAAAAGCTAATGCAGCCTCGATTTGCATGGTACCGTAGCAATTCAGCCTTTTGTGGCGCCAGACCGGCCCGTTCGGCATCCTTTATAGTGATGAGCCGAACCACTCTCTGCGGTAATTTACGGAGTCCAATAGCCATGATCTGACCAGCTGTGCGTCTTTTAAAGCCGCACTGAGTAATAGTCTTCAACGTGTGAGGGGCGGCGGAGAGATTGCTGTACGTGAAATTCTCAACGTTGGTTGCATGCCGGTAGAGCTCCTTGGCGGGCAGGCCCCGATGCGAAGGCCGCACTGTCCAACTTGAAATGTTGATGATTGTTTGTGGGTTATCCGCCGGCCCGTGCAATGATCCGAGTGTCAATACCGCACCCTTAAGACCATCTGCCTCTATCCCATAACCATATTTCTGCGTGCCAGGTGCGCGAACGCGATTCTTAATACGCCGCATGCAATTTTCCCAAAAAGCAAGCGGATGGCGCGGAAACCCTTGCGCCATTATCCGCGCTAGTTCAGGTAAGTCCCCGTCTTCCAGCTCTCGAATTGTGAAAGCTCGATTGGGCATATTGTTCTCTTAATGACAAACTTCAACGACCACCTAATAGGATTCTTTTAATCGATCCTTATCGAACTTTAGATAAAGGTAGACTGAAGGCCGGCCAGAGACCCGCGACGCGAGGGTACGTTTGGCCGAAAAGACCCTTCCAAATAGCTTAATTAGCGCTAGGTGCTGTGCAATTCGACCGCGTCACACCTCTTGCGCAGGCATCGAGAGTGCATCCAGTCCACGTTGACGTTGGTAAACCGCAAAAAAGAAGTCGCGATACTGCCGGGCAATCTTATGCCAGCTAAATCTATCGGCTGCCGTCGCCGCGCGAGTGGCAGATTCAGTGCGTCCCTCTCGGACTGCCCAAGCGATTGCCCTGGTCGTTGCCGCCTCATCCAACGTGTCGACTAAACCAGGATAGTCGCCGAAGATCCAGCGAGTAACTTCGTAGTCATGCGCCACCACCGGCAGCCCCACTGCCATCGCTTCGATGTAGACGTTTCCGAAGGATTCAAACAGCGTTGGATGAAGTAAGACATCGGCAGATCGATAGATGTCAGGCATCTGGTGGGCAGGTAAGATCAGCCGCCTGAAACGGCCAGGCATCAATTCGTTTCCCAAAGCATCAAATTGCTCGCGCAGCGGTCCGTCGCCGGCAACTACCAGTATCGCGTCGGGAATTTTGGCCACCGATCGCATGCCTTCCAGCACCCGCTTGCTTTCCACCAAGGCACTTACCATCAGAACGATGACGCCATTTTGAGGAAAACCGAACTGGTCTCGCACGCTTGGCCCTGGGGAAAATCGATGGGGATCGATGCCATTGGACAGCAGAATTGATGGCCACTTGTCCTTATTACGTTCGTAGAACTTTGGGTTGGTGCACACCAGTCCGTCGCACCGAAACAGCCCGTATTCGCTAATGTCGGAGTAGGCCGGCAAGTCACCATTCTGTGTTACAAAGACATGGGCCGGCCTTCGGCGGAACGGAGGCCACCTAGTCAGCATCCAGTTTACGAAAGGATAACTGCAAGTAACGGTAACGTCGGCTGCGCTTGGCCGGTAGCGAGCCAGGTAGTTCATTACCCAGGTTGCTTCTTCATCGACATACTCCGAGCGGAATGGCGGGAATCTGGGGAATTTCTCAAATCGCTCTCGGGGAATGAGACCGCAGCGTTGGAAGCGGTACGAGCGGTCTGGAAGCGGTTTCCCTGATCCGATCACCGTGACTTCATCGAGACCAAGCTGGGCGATTTCGGCCGCCACGGACTCGAACGCTGCTTCAGCACCGCGGTGTACTCGGTGCATACCTGGGAGAAAGAAGTGAATGCGCAACGCTCAGCTCCTAAAACATACACACGCTGGAGCGTGATACTGAACCGATTAGGACCCTTAGTTTCGTATTGTCTAGTGGTTCTAGGGGGACAGTTCACGCATACAGATGCCTTAATCAAATCGAGACTTGTGTTCCTCCAAAACTCCTATGCTACTCTCAAACAAAAGTCGCTGTAACGAGACCATCAAAGGACGTGCCAAAGCCCAAAACCCATCGCATCCACTCCCAAACTCCAGTCAGCATGAGCATGATCATTGTAGTCAGTAAGTCCTGCCTTCCAAACGAAAAACTCTCGCGGCGTTGCCCTATAAGAATCGGGAAATAGCGAAACAAATCACTGACCGCAATTACGATCACACTCCCCCTGCTACCGTATGCTGAAAAGCTCAGCGGCATCGCTACGAGGAGATAACCGAGCTTGATACTATTGGCGATAGCACCGTAAGAGGGCCTTCCTAAGCCCAATAGCGTGGATTCGTTCACACTGCAAAGGGTCGAAAACCACCCTCCAAGAATGAGTATTGAAAGCATCCAGCCAGCCGCTTGATAACGCTGATCATAAACGAAATTCACCAATAGATCGGCCACTGCTGCAAGGAGAGAAAATCCCAAGGCGCCGACTAACAGAAAACGAAACCGGCTAACAGAGAGTCTTTCCCGAAGATCGCTTCGGATTTGGTGAGCCAAAGTTGCAACCAGAGGGAATATGATAACGCTGGCTATCCGTAGCGTTAGTAATCCGAGAAGCTCTGAAATATTTCTCGCTATGCCATAGATTCCCAAAAGTTCAAACGGAATTATCCGGGCCAAATAGAGACGGTCAAAATTCGTAGAAAAAAAATAAACGATCGAAGAAAGAAAAATCCAAACTCCAAAATGCAGAATTTGCTTTAGGTACTTCTGCGAGATCAGAAATCTTTGTTGCAGTCCCGGGATAAGGAAGTAGCTCCCTAGCATCGGCACCAAATATCCGACCAACGAGCCAACGATGAGAGCCCAGATGGTCGGTGACAGGTAGACCGCCAATATCGTCGCAGCGCAAGAAGCGATGACGGTCATAACTTCAAAACAATTTAAACGCACAAGCTGAAGCCGCTTCTGGAGCAGATACCTGCTTACAGATGTAAAACCGGAGAAAACGAAAGCCAATGCGGCGACCGGCGTGACGGACAGCAATATTGAAGACTCGTAGTACCGAGACAGCGGCAAGGTGGCTGCCGCGCAAACGATCCATAAGATCACTCCGCGGATAGCTTGAAGCGTCCATGCAGTGTTGTAAAACTCTGGATCGTCCGCATTGCTGTTATGAACAATATTCTGGCCCACGCCCAGGTCAGAGATCAGATCGACGCCTGTCCGCAGACTATTGACAACGAGCATTATGCCAAAAATCTCTGGCGCGAGAAGCCTTGTAAGGGCGACGTTGGTCCCAAGTCGAAGAACCTGAGTAAATCCATAGGCTCCGATCGTCCAAATCGCGCCTTTCGCAAGTAACCGGTTTGAGATCATGCTAGGTCTCTAACACCAGCTAATGGTCTTTCCTGGGACATTGTATGATAACCTTAACCGAGTTGCAGTCATCGGAAAGTCCCTAGAGGTACTTGAATAACAAGCTCGATCATATACGATCCCTAAGATCATCAAGTCCTTGTGTCACGCGCGTCCTTCGGGAGTTATCAGTCGCGCCTTTAACTCGGCTCGTGAAGGCAGATAATGAAAAAGATCATTGAGTATTTTGATCATGCTTACGTGATAAATCTACAGGATCGGCACGACCGCAGACGGCAGGCGGAAAGCGAGTTTCAGCGAATCGGGATCGATCTTCCAGGTAAAAAAGTAGACTTCTTCACAGCTGTTCGTCCCACGGATAGTGGCAATTTTCAGAACGTCGGCGTACGTGGCTGCTTCAACAGTCATCGAAGCGTTCTGCAACTCGCCGACCAGAAGAATCTCCGTAACGTTCTCGTATTCGAGGATGACGTCTGTTTTCGAGACGTCGGAGCGCTGTTTGAGAACCGGCTGCTGGCTAAGTTGGATCACGAGGACTGGGACCTCATTTTTTTCGGCTATTTGAAACCGGATGACCAGGCGTTGACTGGTCCGTTAGTTTTGTGGCCCGAAGACATTTTAGGTGCACACTTCTACGCTGTGAACGGACGTTTTATTCGCACCATGATCCGATACATGAATGATTGTGAGCAGCGGCCACGTGATCACCCTCAAGGGGGACCAATGGTGCCCGATGGAGCCTACAATCATATCCGTTATCTCGATCCAGACATCAAGCTTCTTCTTTCAGTACCCAGCTTAGCTCATCAGAGGAACTCGCGTACAGACGTCGCGCCAAGGAGGTTTTTTGATGAGATCGTCTGGCTGAGACAAATGATTATCGGAATGAGGTCCATCAAGTCTCGCATACGAATGGTCGCCGACCGACGCAAGCTTCGCCGGCAGCTAGATCAGTAGCTTGCTAACGCGAAGCTAGCGTCGGCAATCGGGCCCTCGACTGCATTGCCGACCAACTTTAGGCAGCACCAAAATCAAGCCGCTTTGCAAGAGCGGCGTGTGCCGCGTGATAATAACTCGTAGGCGGTCTCTCACATCAGCATCTGCGGTCGTGAATAAGCTATAAAACGGACGTTGAGCCTGCGAATTCGAATGTTGGTTATTGCGGAATTCCGTACAAAAGCGGCAACTCGACAGGTGTCTATGGATTACCAAATCAGGCTGCAGTACGGTTCCCATTTGGGCCGTCGCCACGACAAATCGGGCGACGACGAGTGGTGCCCGCTTTAGGCACTCTCTCTTGTGGCCTTGCTATTGATTCCTCACCCGGCACCACAGTATTCGGCCGCGAGACGGTCACGAAGCATATTATTCCACCAGCTAGCGGCATCGGGATCTTTGAAAGTAAAGATGCGGGCTGACGTTCACCGAGATTGCAGTGTCAGCTTCGGTACTTGCTGTTTTCCCGATCAACGCGGGCCAGCATTCTATTACTGCGTAAAAAATCTCTCCAGCGAGCTACTCAATTCGGGCTTCGCACCACAATGACTACGCTCGACTGGGTGCAGGGAGTCAATCTTATCTGAGCATCAGCAGACCAAAGGGGATGGCGTTGGCTTCACCTCAACGAACCCAGCATTAGAACTCGGACGTGAATTGGTGGTGGAGGCTTCAGTCTTGTTGTCGCGCCTCTCGTAATTTGCCATATATAATTTTCGTATTTGGGTAGCGGTCGTCCGGGGCATTTACAAACGGCCGTTGCGTACGCGTTGTCGGGTTCTGAGGCGGCAAACGAAGCGTCTTCTACTTCGGAACGTCGCAGGTCGATTTCCACTCGCGAGGTGATCCTAAACTTTCCCGACCACGATGAACACGCCGCGCAAGTCGAATAAGAGATTGTTGATCGGCCTGAATTGAATCCCATTGGTAAAATTGAGCGGAAAACGGCGGAAGTAATGACGCACTTGCGTTTTCCTAAAGCCGAGCTTTTTGAGCATCTTTGATAGGGCAAATGGGTCGAGCAGCCTTTCCGCATATTCTCCGGTTTCGGGGTTACGACATCGGTCGTAAGTTCCGATCTCCGGGAACGAAAACCCAGGCTTATAATTAATCGCAATCTGCTCGATCTCTGGCTTAATGAGGCCAGCAGTATTGGTCACGATAATCTTGACCGCAGCCGGGTCCAGCCTCGGATTCGCCAAACGGACGATCTCCTCGCGCATCACGGCGAATGGCTTGGCCTCAGCGTGTTCGACGGGTCGCCATTTCTTGAGCTGCGCGACCCAATCCCATGAATGTTCGCGCAGCTCCCACATCTCTGTGATTTCCTCTCGTGTCTTTCGATTCAAAACATTCGCATCGTTAATCAAAAAAAGGCTGCCACCAGGCTTGAGCAAGTCACGGCAACGCGCAAACATCGCAGACAGATCGCGAACGTGCTCTATAGCTTCGTTGGAATAGATTGCATCAAAGCTGCCCGCCTGCAATTCGGTTGAGCAGATATCGCCGCAGACAGCCGACAAATCGAAGGAAATACCTTCGCGCCTCATCGTAGCGATGCTGTCCTTCATTCCCTCGATCATACCGGGCAAGATGTCGATCCCTGTCACACGATTGCCCATCAGCGCAATGACGAAAGCGTGCCAGCCAAAGCCACACCCAACATCCAAAATACGCTTGTTTTGGAAATGACCTAACCTTGCTAGCGATTTCAGCCGATCAAGGAAAATCGTTTTGTTGGCAAAGTCGCGCCCCTTGGTCTGCTCTCGGTAGCCTACCTGATCAGGATGGTCAGAGCCGTGCATGTATCGCTCAACGAGCGCAAGTATCTGCTGATCTGTATACATGTGCCTGGCTTGCTTCCATAAAGAGAACATTTTGGAAAGGTTTCGAAACGAGCGTAAGTGACGCTACCCCACCTTTCCCATCCCGCCAAGTCCTGAAAGAGGGTCACTGGGCGGCGGTTTTGCTCGTTCAGCGACTGACTGCGCATCTTCCTCTCTGCGGTCGTTGACGTTGCGCTGGTGAAGGTGTTTGCGGAAACAGATGACGCTGCTTGTTGCGAGGGAAGGCGAAGCCTCCGCGACGCGAACTACCACAGCCGGAACTTGTAAATTTGCGTTTAACCATTCGATTTTTATGCTAAATATGAACGGAGGTCATCGGCTGCCAAGGGACCATATCTCATGTCGTTGTTAACTTTGGCTCGACTAGCTCTGGTGAAGTAGGTATTTCTTTGCTTCAATGCACCGCGGAACAATGTGCCGTTGATCCCGTTCGTTAGCGGGCTGCTCAGGAACACAATAACACAAGCGTTTGGGAACGGATCGTCGGCTGCAAATGAACGCTCGACTTCACCAACGACGCCAGACCAAGTTCAACCTACTTTGCAGGAGCAGCAGTGCCGCGTGGCGATAAATCGTAGACGGTTTCTCAAATCAGCATCTGCGCTCGCAGGGATATCGACTATAAAGGGGGTGCTTGCATCGATAGAGCGCGATGTAGTTTCCATCGGACATGGTTGGAACACTCTTCCTCTCGGTGCGGGCGGCCTTGTCACCGGACTGCATATCGCCAACGATGGTTCGATGGTTTGCCGCACGGATGTCGGGAATATCTATCGCTGGTCTGGCAAAAGCACGGATTACGCGGACAGCACCAAGAAGTGGCTCCCGCTGCTCAATTGCAGTAGCCTCGGCAACTCCGCGGTAGCTACTGACAACATCGGCGGTTGGGAGCACGTGCTTGCTCCCGGTAATAGCGCCGTCCATCTTGCGATCTTCTGCGACATGACCGGCATTCAAAGCAAAAGCTGGCTTTGGTACAGCACCAATTCAGGCGGCTCGTGGAATAAGAGCAACGTCGCCTTTTTGAAAGGTTCTGCCCACTCCAACGGCAACCTCAGGAGGCCATACTACAAGATTGCCATCGATCCTGCGAACGAGAACGTCGCTTATTGCGGGATGCCTTATAACTCGGGAAATTCTGCTGCTGTTTATACTTCTTTGAACCACGCCGGTGGCAGCACTCTTGCAAGGTGGACGTCTGTTAAAACTAGCGGCGTTACTCCCATTCCCGCAGTGGCGTTGTTTACCTACAACGGTTCGACGACCACGGATGTTCTTTGCGCCGGACTTGCTATTGATTCGTCTCTCGGCACGACGACGATCGGTGGTCAGACCGTTACAAAGCACGTTATCTTGCCCGTCGGCGGCGTCGGCATCTATGAGTCCACGAACGGCGGGACAAGCTTTGTTGAGATTGCTGTCAGTGCCTTTGGCACGGACAATTTTCAAGTCTTCAACGGAGGCTTCGATGGCGTTGGCAACTACTACTGCCTCGTGCAATCATCCCTCAACGGAGCATGTGGAATATGGCGTTATGCCTCGGGAAAGTGGACAAATATCACGGGCGGCCTCTATTCAGCTGCGACATACACTCTCGGGGGAATCTTTCTCATCATCGACCCGCGGCCAAGCCATCAAGGTTATCTAAGCGTGACCGGCCCTAACGGAATGGGTGCGGGCTACACGACGACAAACGCCAACACCGGTTCTCCGCCGAACTGGCGGGGAAGGACGGGCGGGGAGTATCCCTTCCTCTCTGCCGCGAGTTATGACATCCCCTATCTCAACTACATCTTCGGCCAGCAGTCGATCAACGCATTCGTAGACGCGAGCAGCGCATGCGTTGATCCAAATGGCATCCTTTTCTTTGGCGGCAACCAAAGCCTTTGGTATGGCGGAACGTCGCAGTCCGATTCTGCCCCGGCGGCTTCTCTAGTGGATTACGGCGCGTCGGCAAACACATACTGGTGGTCGATGGGGCGGGGCCAGGAAGCAACTGTTTCTCAAGACGTGCTTTGCCCGCCTGGAGGCACTTATCCCATCCTCGCGCCCCAAGATCTGGGCGCTCCGATGCGCGGCACGTTCACGACTTATCCGCAAAACTTGGCTTTTCATTTCAAAGAATACGTTTGTTCCAATCTAGAATATGCGGCAAGCGATCCGAGGTTCATCGTCGCTACTACAACCGGACAGCAAGGAACTGGAAACACCTGCAATTACGTCTATTCGACAAATTACGGTGCTGACGATTCTTGGAAAGTATTGAATGGTTATCCCACCTTCTTGTGGCATAGTGGCGGGGCAGGGGTTTACGGCGGTCAAATCGTAGCCGTTGATCACGATCATTGGATGGGCGCGCCTGCCGGATTTAACACCAAATACACTCCAGCCTATACGAAGAACGCGACCTCGAGTGCGACGTGGTCGCTCTGCTCCGGACTGCCATCGGCTCAATGGATGATGCGATCATGGGTGAATGGTTGCACTTCAAAACCCTTTGCGGTGGGGTACGGAACTGATCTAGGCACTGTTTGGGCCTGCTTATTCAACGTTTCTGAAGCGACCGCAACTCTTTTTCGATCAACGGATGCGGGCGCAGTCTTCGGTCCTCCAATTGCGAATTGGTCGATTAGCGGCTCGACGATCGGCGTCTACTGCCTGTCTGTGCCTGGCTATTCCAACGAATTGTGGATTACCGGATCGTACACTGGTGGGTCGAATACCAATCTTTGGCATGTAACGAATGCGAACACTTCGTCGGCGATGCCTAGGGCCATTTCGCTTCCGCCCCTTTCGGCCCTCCCTATCGCCTTCACACTTGGTGCTCCTTCTTCATCGGGCGGCTATCCTACGCTCTACCTGCTTGGCTGGGCTGGGTATGGGCAGACGCAGTACCTTTACAAGGGAACCTGGAACGGCAGGAGCGTTTCGTGGTCTCTCTTCGGGCCGACCGGAACATCCGCAGACCTTCCGGTGAGTTGCCAGCTTTGCGGCATTCAAGCGTTGCGTGGGGACTGGAATGTCTACCAGCGGCTATATGTCTCCAGCCAACAGTCTGGATTCGCCTATTACAATCCGTGATGTTATTTCAAAATTCAAAAATGCCGTCTCAAGCTAGACGTAGTAAAAGGGTGACCTTCTCGCTTCCTAAATTTGAAGCAGACAACGCAACCCCATAGGGCAGGTTGGCAACATCTTGGTTTTGCGTTTGATCCGCGTTCCTGCGCGTTGCTTTCGACTATCGAGATTCGAGTGTTTGGAAAAAGATACTTCCTCGATCTAATTGGCTTCTAGGCGCCGATGCCAACTATCACTCCGGATCGAAACTAAGAAGGAAAGTCGGACCTGTATCGAGGCGTCGAAGGCTTCCTGGTCGTCCCCGATTGCTTGCGGACGCTCCACTTCCCCGTCACAGCGTGACTCTACTTGGTTGCGTGCAAGCAAGCTTTTACTATACTGATCCCGTAGAGGTCACCATGCTCAAAATGAACTGTCAAATCGGGTCAACGCGCGATGCTCTTGTGGCGCTTTATGATAAAGTTTCGTTAGGGGACTACATCATCGTCGACGACTACGGCGAAGATCACTGGAGTATTGCCGCCGCGCCGTCGATAAGTTCCGTGCCGCACGTGGTATAATTGATCCACTTCACGCCGTGGATGCTCTTTGCCGATTTTGGAAAAAATCGAAATCAGAAATCCCTTCCGCGGCGTGAATTGGCCGCAGTGCGTCGTCAGGCAGGATGAGTCTGCCCGAGTTCTGGTAGAGTGTCGATTGTAGGGCCGAGGCAAATTGTAATGCTATTTAACAGTCTGGCGTTCTTCTATTTTATGACAACCACGTACCTGCTTTACATTGTGCTGAAGCACAATTCGCAGAATCTATTGCTCTTAGCAGCAAGCTATTTCTTCTACGGCTGGTGGGATTGGCGGTTCCTGGGCCTAATTTCTATCTCAACCGCTGTGTCTTATTTGACCGCGATCAAAATCGAAGAAGCGTCAACTGAACGTCAGAAACGCTTCTACCTGATCTTAGCCGCAGCGTTCGCTCTCGGATTACTCGGGCTATTTAAATACTACAATTTTTTTTCGCAATCCTTTGTACAATTGATCGGCTTGTTTGGCGTGCGCACGAATTGGACCGAACTGCACTTGATCTTGCCAATTGGAATTTCATTCTACACATTTCAGGCGCTTGGTTACACGATCGAAGTCTTTCGCGGTTCATTCAAGGCCTGTCGCCGGCCACTCGATTTCGCACTCTTTGTAAGCTTTTTTCCGCTGCTTTTGTCAGGGCCAATCGAGCGCGCCAACCGTTTGTTGCCGCAAATCCAAACGTCACGAAAAGTAACTCTCGATGATGTCACAAGTGGCTCTTGGTTGATTTTATTTGGCTTGTTTAAGAAGATAGCGATTGCAGACGGTCTGGCGAGGCTCGTGGATCCAGTTTTTAGCGCGAACGCTGGGTATTCCGGATTCGACATCCTAGTAGCTACCTACGTGTACGTCCTACAATTGTACTGCGATTTCTCGGGCTACACCGACATCGCACGCGGCGTTGCTCGGCTGATGGGCTTTTTGATAATGGAGAACTTTCGTACGCCGTTTTATGCAGTTTCGCCAAGCGACTTCTGGACGCGTTGGCATATTAGCCTCTCAAGTTGGGTAAGAGACTACGTCTACTTACCGCTCGCATTACGTTACATGCGTGATAGGGACGGCGTGGGGAACCAATACAAACCTCACATATATACGATGTTACTCATGGGGTTGTGGCATGGCGCAGCATGGACCTACATATTCTGGGGTATCTATAACGGATTTATGCTCGTCTTGTGGGACGCGCTGAAATGGCCAAGCTTTTTGCAAGGCCTGCGCGCTCGAATTCCTCGAGCATTTTGGGTTTTCCTTTATTTCCAAGTGACGGCCGGGCTTATGCTTATTTTCCGAGCGAATTCGGTACATCAAGTGGGGGAATTTCTGAAAAAGATTTTCACTAATTTTGGCGGCTTGACCCTACATGTTGTCCCTCCCTCGCCGGTAACAGTAGTTGGAATCCCGCTTTTCCTTGTTCTAGATTACCTTGCCTATCGTAAAGGTAGGGAGCGGTTCTTCGACGAGTGGCGACCTCCTGTGCGTGGTACCCTTTATGCTTCCCTTTTCGCTCTTTTGCTCATGGGATGGACAAATACGCCAGCCCAGTTCATATACTTCAACTTCTGAGGAATTCATTTGATGATAGACGTCAGTTTACCAAAAAGGGGGTCCAACAGTATCGCAATGCAACTTTGCCGGTGACTCGTACTTAAACTTTTTTATGAATGAGACCCCCAGACTATTCTAGACAGGGCAAGAGATGTCAACGGGCTATGAAATCCAATCGCAGATCCGAGAACATTTGCGCGTGGCTGAATACGAAAGCGCGCTCGGACTTATTCTCGCAGTCGCGCCGAGCGACGAGCTCGAACTCATTGAACACGTTTCCACTCTACTTAAGTTAGTTCCCGACGAGGTGATCGCGGCGAAAGTGCCGCTACGCAAGCGTCTAGCAATCATGGGTGGTGCGACGACACAGTTCTTGATTCCGTTAATTCGTTTATTTGCGTTGCGCCGCGGTATCTCCCTCTCATTTTATGAGAGTGAATTCGGGTTATTCGAACAAGAAGTATGGTCGAACTCGCCGGCGCTTATTGAGTTTGCGCCTGATGTGATACATTTCCATGTGTGTAGCCGCAACCTCGCATTTTGCGCTCATGGCGCCGCGGCCGATCAGCGCCTCGAGGCCGAAGTTCGGCGGTTTATTCAGCTCTACCGCGCTGGTTCCGAGCGGTTTTCATGTACTGTAATCGGAAACAATTTTGAAACGTCGGCCGACAGGCCTTATGGCAGTTTAGACGGTAGCGTACCGGGCGCGGGCAACGCGATGATTCGCGCGCTCAACGCACGACTTGCTTCTCTTTTGCCGAAGCACGTATTCTTGCATGATGTCGAGGCGCTCTCATCCAAGTATGGCAAATTGCGATGGTTTGATCCGCGATTGTGGCATGTCGCCAAATCGGCGGTAAGCTTTGAATGTCAGCCATTCTACGCCGATAGTTTGGCCGCCCAGATCGCAGCGCTCTTCGGCAAATCCAAAAAATGCTTGGTGATCGACCTCGACAATACGTTGTGGGGTGGCGTGATCGGCGATGATGGACTTTCAGGTATTCAACTCGGAGCTGGCCAACCAAACGGGGAAGCGTTTCAGGACTTCCAGCGCTATCTAAGGGCGCTGAAGGAACGCGGTGTGCTAATCGCCGTCGCGAGTAAAAATGAAAGCGAAAGTGCGTTAGCACCTTTTCGTGAACACAAAGGAATGGTTCTAGAGGAGTCTGATATCAGTTGCTTTTTGGCCAACTGGGAGTCTAAGGACAAGAATATCATTCAAATCGCTAAGCAGCTCCATATCGGCCTCGATTCCTTGGTGTTTTTCGATGATAACCCGGCAGAGCGGGCACTTGTTCGTGCAAGCCTTCCCGACGTGACCGTACTCGATGTCCCCGAAGACCCCGCTCTTTACGTGCAGTGTCTCGATGACGCAAACCTTTTTGATACGCTAAGCATTACTGAGGAAGATCGTCATCGCACCCAATTTTTCAAGAGCGAGACCGCCAGAGCGAAGCTTGAGCATGTAACCGTAAACTACGATGACTACCTTAAGCAGCTACACATGCGAGCCATCGTCGAGCCGATCCACGAAGGTAATCTCACGCGTGTTACGCAGCTCATAAATAAAACCAATCAATTCAATCTAACTACGCGCCGCATGACCGAGGCAGAGGTACGCCGTGTTGCTAACGAGCCTAAATTCTACACATCGAGCACCCGGCTTGGAGACAAATTTGGCGACCACGGTTTGATTAGCATAGTGATAGGGGAAATAACGGAGGAAACGCTCAACATCGACAATTGGCTAATGAGTTGTCGGGTCCTTAAGCGCGGCGTTGAGCTGTTGGAGTTTGAGAGTTTGCTAGAGTTTTGTCGTACTCACTCCCTTAGGAAAGTGCGGGGCTCCTATATTGCGACCGC
>DASREJ010000151.1:0-8393 GCA_035652115.1 Bryobacteraceae bacterium | reverse complement strand
ATGTTTGCAATCGCCGGTATCGTACTAGGGATTGGATGTGCCTTCGGGCTGGCCAGACAGATTGCAAGCTTCCTATTCGGCGTGACGACCTGGGATCCGCTCGTATTCGGATCGATTCCCGTTGTATTACTAATAACCGCCGCACTCGCTGTCTGGTGGCCAGCCAATCGCGCCACGCGAGTAGATCCGGCAACCGCGCTGCGGCAGAGCTGATCGGATACTATTGCGGCATGACACGCCGCGATCTAACTACATTGCTGCCGGCGCTCGCCACCATGGGCACGGCGTTGGCCGACGCACAAACGAAAGACGCAACAGCGCCTCTGACTCTGCATTCCGGAGTTTTTCAGTTCAATACGCTTCCGGTGCATAACTCTTCCGGAGGAGCCGCGACGCGTCCGATTCTGCACGGAAAACTCGCCACGGGCGAATTAGTGGAACTGCATGAAACGACCTTGCAGCCGGGCCAAATGCCGCACGCTGCTCACCGCCACGTGCATACCGAGTTCATGTTGATTCGCGAAGGGTCCGTAGAACTCATCCTGGATGGCAAATCGGAACAAGCCGGGCCTGGTGATGTCGTGTATGCGGCTTCCAGAGAATTACACGGCTTGAAGAACACAGGTACTGTGCCGGCGAATTATTTCGTCATCGCAATCGGGCCGGACATCGCTGCTTAAGCAGCCTCTGATAACAGCCAGTTTCGACCCGCGCATTGTATACAATGCGGGATACATGATCGGGCGTAAGAGAACGTTGACTGCAGTTTTCATTGGTTCGCTGACCGTTGGAATCAGTGCCGGATTTCAGGCCATTCAAAAGACAGCTCAGACGTCCGCCGAATTCGCCCCCAAGCCGGGCCAAGAATATACCAGCGAGATGCGACCGCTTCTCGAATGGTTCAGTGCCGACCGGGTGAATCTTCAACGTTTTTACGATGTCGAAGGTTCCGCAGCGCGGGAACAGCGCATGCGGAGATTTTACGAGAATTGGCTGGCACGGTTGAGCCAACTCAATTTCGATAGCTTTGGCCAGGCGGGAAAAATCGATTACATCGTATTCAGGAACAGTCTTGAGCATGAACTGCGCGGCCTGAAGATAACGGAGCAGCAGGACGCCGCGGATGAGCCGTTCTTGCCTTTTGCATCGACAATTCGCGAATTGGAGGTGAACCGTCAGGAGATGAAGCCGCTCAATTCCAGAGATGCTGCGAAAACGCTCGCGGATCTCGGGAAGGAAATTGAGGCTGTCCAAAAGTCCGTAGAAGGTCAGGTGCGGCAAGGAGGCAACGCAGAGGCCGCGCGGGAACGCAAAATTCATGTTGCGCACGCGGTATCGACTGCAACAGCGCTCCGCAATTCGCTTCGTACCTGGTTCACGTTCTATAACGGCTACGACCCCGAGTTCACCTGGTGGGCGGCCGAGGATTATCGCCGGACGGACACAGCCCTACAAAACTACATCGCTTTCTTGCGCGAACGAGTACTCGGATTGAAGGCACAGCCGGCTGAAGGTCAGGGACAGCAGGCTGCGGGCGGGGCTCGGCAAGGAGCGGGTGGTGGACGGGCAGGAGGCAATGGTGGCTTTGGCGCCGGTGGCAGAGGCGGTGCCACCCCTGTTACTACGGCGCAAGCCGGAGATACCGCCGACATCATTGGAAATCCGGTCGGGCGCGCTGCCCTGATGAGCGAACTCGAATACGAGATGATTCCGTACACTCCCGAGCAGCTTATTGCCATCGCCAATAAAGAATTTGCCTGGTGCGAGAACGAAATGAGGCGCGCTTCGCAGGAGATGGGCTACGGTGATGACTGGAAAAAAGCGCTGGAAAAAGTGAAGAACATGTATGTGGAACCGGGGAAACAGCCAGAGTTAATCCGGCGGCTTGCCCTGGAGGCCATTCAGTTTATGCATGATTATGATCTGGTTACCATTCCACCCATTGCGCGTGAGACGTGGCGGATGCAGATGATGACTCCGCAGCGGCAGCTTGTCAATCCATTTTTTACCGGCGGAGAAGTCATTTCGGTTTCTTATCCGACTGACACGATGACTTACGAAGACAAGATGATGAGCATGCGTGGAAATAACGAGCCGATGTCGAAGGCCACGGTTTTCCATGAGCTTATTCCCGGGCATGAGCTTCAGGGCTACATGTCGGCGCGATATCGTCCTTACCGGGGTGCGGCTTTGGGCCGAAGTGCGTTCGTGACGGAGGGCTGGTCTCTTTATTGGGAATTGCTCTTGTGGGACATGAAGTTCCAAAAGACTCCCGAAGAACGTGTTGGCGCGCTCTTCTGGCATATGCATCGCTGCGCGCGCATCATCTTTTCCTTGAGTTTTCACTTGGGCAAAATGACGCCGGATCAATGCATCAATTTTCTTGTGGACCGTGTTGGATTTGAACGTGAAAATGCAGTCGGAGAAGTGCGGCGTTCATTCGCCGGAGACTACGGCGTGCTTTACCAGGCAGGCTATTTGCTAGGAGGAATGCAACTTTACTCCTTACATAAGGAATTGGTCGACTCCGGCAAAATGACAAACAGACAGTTCAACGACGCCATTCTCAAAGAGAACTACATTCCCGTCGAAATGATGAGAGCAGATCTTGCTCACCAGCCTCTAATGCGCGATTACAAGACTCATTGGAAGTTTTACGGCGAAGTCTCTGGATCCACGCAGTAAACCACGGCTTATAGCTGAGAGGGCGTCAGGCTTGTAACTAAACGATCGACGTCTGTAAACAACTGATAGAAGATCGTCTACCCAGATTGATGGTTATTAGGGTAGAATGTCTTCTAACTGATGCGGAAAGAATCCTCAGAACGAATCGAGCTGTTGCAGGGCACTCTGGACATGCTGATCCTGCGTACGCTGCTGTTTGGCCCGGCGCATGGACACCAGATCGCAAAACACATTCAGCGCACCACAGACGACTTGCTGCAGATAGAACACGGGTCGTTATACCCGGCTCTTCATCGTCTCGAGCGCAAAGGTTGGCTGGCCGCCAAGTGGGAACTGGCTGCGAAGGACCAAAAGCGCGAATTCAAGTATTACCGGCTGACAACCGCAGGCAAAAAGCAGCTTGCTGCTGAAGAATCGAGATGGAAACAAATGGCGGGCGCTATTGCGCGAGTCATGTGGCCTGCTGAGGAGGGCTGAGTATGAAATGGTTCCGCAGAGAAAATCGCGATGAAGACTTAGAGCGTGAACTGCGCTCAGATCTGGAACTGGAGGCTGCGGAGCTTCAAGAACGTGGTCTTTCCCCGCGAGACGCCGAGTACGCGGCAAGGCGCGCTTTCGGCAATAAGACTTTTGTAAAGGAAGAAGTCCGCAGAGCCTGGGGCGGAATATGGTTTGAAGATTTGGTCCAGGATGCGCGGCACACCGTTCGATATCTCCGCAAATCCCCCGGTTTCACGATAACGGCTGTCCTGAGCCTTGCGATCGGCATTGGTGCAAATACCGCTATTTTTACCGTCATTGACGCCGTGCTTCTGAAATCGCTGCCAGTGCGCGATCCGCAAACGCTAATTGTCGTCGGTCCTGCTCATGGCTCGGGCAACGGTAGTGGTATCCCGCTTGACGGATCATTCTCTCTCTATTCCTACGATCTCTATAAGCATCTTCGGACCACGCATGTCTTTGCCGAACTCTGCGCGGTGCAAAGTACGCACGAAACCGATGTCGGGGTTCGCCGCGCGGGATGGAGTGAGACCGAACTCGGCCATGCCAAGCTAATTTCCGGTAATTACTTTGATGTTCTCGGCGTTAAAGCCGCTCTCGGTCGTAGTATTGCCCCTGCGGACGATGCCGCGTTCGCATCGCCCGCCGCCGTGGTGAGCTTCCGTTATTGGAAAGGAAGATTGGGCGGAAAGTCTTCCATAGTCGGCTCTAACATTTCGGTCGGCGGGACTTCCTTCACGATCGTTGGTGTAGCCCCGCCCGATTTCTACGGCGAAGAACTGGAACCCGATCCGCCGGATTTTTGGCTTCCTTTATCCGCGGATCGCTGGCTGAATCATCAACGGGCGCTCATCGATCAACCTGATGAGCATTGGCTATACCTTATAGGTCGTTTAGCGCCTGATGTTTCGGTAGCAGAGGCGCAGATCCGCTTGTCCAGCGCGCTGCGGAATTGGCTGCTGAGCCGCGAGGGCTCGAAAATTTCGGCAGAGGACTGCGCCGAAATTATGCGCGCGCATGTCGAACTCACGCCGGGCGGCAGCGGCATCATCCATATGCGTCGGAACTACGGGGTGACCCTTCGGCTGCTGCTTGGAATTTCATTGGTGGTTCTGTTAATCACCTGCGCTAACATCTCTAACCTTCTGCTTGCGCGTGGAACCGCTCGCGCGACCGAAACATCTGTGCGCCTTGCTTTGGGAGCTAACCGCTGGCGTCTGACGCGGCAACTGCTCACGGAAAGCCTCGTGTTGGCGCTTGCCGGCGGGGCGGTCGGGTTGTTTTTGGCTGAATCTGGCACCAAACTGCTGATCGCTCTGTTCTTCCGCGGAACGGAGTATGTCCCTATCTCAGCATCACCCGATCTCCGTATCCTCTCGTTCGCATTTGTCCTTTCGTGTAGCTCGGCTATGGTATTCGGTCTACTGCCCGCTTTCCGAATGACTTCCCGAATCGCGCCGGTAATTAGAGGCGCCAGTGCAGGTATCAAAGGTTCACGCCTTTCGGCACGCTCCTTCGGCTTGGGCGCTGTACTGGTGGTTACGGAAGTAGCGCTTTCCTTGGTGGTATTGGCCGGAGCCGCCACCTTTGCTCGTAGCCTTGCGAATCTGAGCGGTCAGCATTTCGGTTTTGATCGCAACCGCGTCCTTATCCTAAATGTCGATACGAGACATGCCGGCTACAGCTACACTCATCTCCGGTCGTTATATCGAGAACTATACTCGCGCTTGAATGCGTTGCCCGGGGTGAAGAGCGCGAGCTTTTCTTTTTACAGCCCGTTCAACGGGTGCTGCTCGCAATTCTCGATCTCTGTTCAAGGGTACACGCCGAAACCAAATGAACATGTGCACGCCCGCCTGAATCGTGTCTCACCGCGATATTTCCAGACTCTCGGCACTCGTCTTTTGCTCGGCCGCGACTTCGCTGAGCGCGACTTCCTCGGTTCTCAGCCAATTGCCATCGTAACTGAAGAATTCGTTCGCCTTTATCTACCCAAGCAAAATCCAATTGGTAAGCACTTCGGGATTGGTGGAGCGCGCCATGCCGGCGATCTGGAAATTGTGGGCGTGGTCGCGGATGCAAAATACGACGACCCTCACGAGGACATTATGCCCATGGCTTTTTTCCCATTGCTGCAAGACAAATCGAGTGACATGCCGCTCTCCTCCGACGAGTCGAATTTCGTCCAGGTAATTGAGATCCGTTCCGCCGGCCGCGCGGAGACGATTGCATCTGAGGTACGCCACGCACTCGCTGAAATCGATCCCGGCTTACCCGTGCTGACAATCCGCACACTCTCTGAGGACGTTAACCTTATGCTGAACCGGGAGAACGTTATCGCTTCGCTCGCCGTGTTCTTCGGATTTGTCGCGCTCGTGTTGAGTTGCCTCGGATTGTACGGTTTGATGGCGTACTCGGTTCAACGGCGAACTAGCGAAATTGGAATTCGCATGGCATTGGGCGCGCGTCGCGGCTCGGTTATCCGGATGGTGGTTCGAGAAGCGTTGGCGCAGGGTCTCGCCGGTATATTGATCGGAATTCCCGTTGCGTTTGCCGCTCTGGGATTGATCGCAAATCAACTCTTTGGTGTTAGCCCGAATGACCCGAAATACTGCGGGGCAGCCGCAGTAATTCTTCTTCTCTGCATGACCGGCGGCGCTTGCGTCCCAGCCCTTCGCGCGGCGCGTGTGGACCCACTGATCGCATTGAGGTACGAGTAGACCTCATTTGCGCCCTGACTATCGCTAAGCTGAGAGTAGTTTGTTTAAGTTGCCGGGCCCGAGGCTTGGTCGACCAAACGAAATTCGATTGGCTGCGTCTAGGCGTTGCCGGTCTTCTCACAAAGATGAAATCTAGAATTTTAGTTTTGCTGGGCGTTATATGCCTATTTGGATTTGCCGGACAGAAGCAGTCAGCGCCTTCTGGCGAGTCAAATGTTACTCGCGCAACGCTCGACAACGGTATGCGGGTGGTGATCGTGCGCGATCCGCTCGCACCCGTAGCAACCATTGAAAACAACTACATCGTTGGTGGCAACGAGACCCCTGCAGGTTTTCCGGGTATGGCCCATGCCCAGGAGCATATGGCATTCCGAGGCTGTTCCGGACTGACTGCCGATCAGATCGCAGCCATCTTTGCCCAGTTGGGTGGCTACATGGATGCCGACACGCAGCAAAACATCACGCAATATTTTGTTACCGTTCCATCCCAGGATCTGGAAGTCGCGTTACGCGTTGGCGCCGCCTGCATGTCGAATGTAGAAGACTCCCAAGAGCAATGGGCGCAAGAACGCGGCGCCATTGAGCAGGAAGTTTCGCGTGATCTTTCAAATCCTATCTACAAATTCATCACGCGCCTGAACCAGGACATGTTTGCGGGAACTTCTTATGCGCAAGACGCGCTCGGCACGGCAGCATCGTTCGACCAAACAACAGGCGCGATGTTGAAGAGTTTTTATGAGAAGTGGTACGCACCGAACAACTCGATTTTGATTATTGCCGGCGACGTAGATCCAGCAGCCACTTTAGCCAAGGTTAAACAGCTCTATGGCGCGATCCCCAGAAAAACTCTGCCTGCCAAATCCGAAGTCAATCTGCAGCCCGTTAAGGCGGAGTCTTTTACGCTTGACAGTAATCTCGGCTATTTACTTTCTATTCTGTCGTTCCGATTTCCTGGAACCGATAGTCCCGACTTTGCCGCGGCTCGTATATTGAGTGATGTCCTCTCCAGCCAGCGCGCTCAACTCTACGACTTGGTCCCGCAAGGAAAGGCTTTAGGAACTGAATTTGCCCTACTCGAAACCTATCCGAAAGCGAGCATCGCGTTTGCGCTCGGGGCCATTCCCGCCGGCGCCGATCCCACTTCCATTAATGCGGATTTGAAAAAAATCATTTCGGATTACGCCACCAATGGTGTTCCCGCCGATCTTGTGGAGGCCGCAAAGAAGGGCGAACTCGCGAGTGCCGAATTCTCTCGCAACTCCATCACTAACCTCGCGGCTCTTTGGTCCCAGGCCTTGGCAGCAGAAGGGCGTGAATCGCCTGAAGAAGACGTTGACGCCATCAAGCGAGTTACCTTGGCTGACGTCAATCGCGTTGCGAAGACTTATTTGCAAACGGGAAACGCTATTCAGACGGTTTTGAAACCTGTGCCGTCAGGCGAGCCAGCGGCAGCCAAAGGCTTTGGCGGATCGGAAAAAGCCACCAGTACACCGACCAAACCTGTGGCTCTTCCTGAGTGGGCGGAAGCTGCGGTAAAGTCTTTGCGCGTGCCCAAGGCGACGGTGCATCCGAACGACGTGAAGCTGTCAAACGGTATCCGGCTTATTGTTCAAACCGAAACCGCAAGCCCGACAGTGACCCTGACCGGTTCTATCAAGACTCAGACGCAGCTTGAGACACCGCCCGGACAGGATGGCGTTTCCGATGTTCTGGAAGGACTTTTCTCCTATGGAACCAAGACACTTGACCGGATTGCATATCAAAAAGCGTTAGACGATATCGCGGCTTCCGAATCCGCAGGCGCCAATTTCAATCTCAAGGTCCTGAAACAGGATTTCGCGCGCGGAGTGGAGTTGCTTGCCGACAACGAATTACATCCAGCATTGCCGCAGGATGCCTTCAAAATTGTTCAGGAACAGACGGCGCAATTGAGCGAAGGCGAAATAAAGAGTCCTGGTTATCGAATGGATCGTGCCCTACAGAAAGCATTGCTGCCTGCCGGTGATCCGCTGTTACGCGAGACTACGCCTAAGACAATTTCTTCGGTTACATACAACGATCTAACGGCGTTTTATGCGAAGACCTTTCGACCGGATTTGACTACGATTGTCGTCATCGGCGACATCACGCCAGAAGAGGCGCGCTCTGTGATCGAAAAATATTTCGGAAGTTGGCAAGCGTCCGGCGCAAAGCCGAACGTTGTGCTGCCGGCTGTTCCCGCCAGTAAAGCCAGCGCGGTAAATGTTCCTGATCCCAGTCAAGTGCAAGACACTGTCGAACTCGCACAGCAGCTTGAAATGAACCGCTTTAGCCCCGATTACTATGCATTACAAATAGGAAATCACGTGCTCGGCGGCGGATTTTATGCCACCCGGCTCTACCGGGACCTGCGCCAACAAGCGGGTTACGTCTACAACATTGACGATGCTTTGACGGCGGGCGAAACGCGATCGGTCTACAGCATCAATTACGGTTGCGACCCGAAGA
>DASREJ010000150.1:0-16035 GCA_035652115.1 Bryobacteraceae bacterium | reverse complement strand
TAATCGAGCGCGATGCTCAACGTGAATTTGGGTTTTTCGTGCAAGATAGCTGGAAAGTGAAATCGAATCTGACGTTAAACGGAGGAGTGCGCTGGGAATTCATGGGCTCACCGTACGATGTCAACAACATGTACTACACACCGACATATACCGGTATTTGGGGAGTGTCGGGAATCGGAAATTTGTTTGCGCCGGGAGTTGTCGCAGGGACCGCACCCAGCTACATTCGTAATGGCAAACCAGATTACTTCAATTCGAAGTTGAATAATTTTGCGCCGAATATCGGAATCGCTTACTCTCCACATTCCGATCACTCATTCGTCAAGTGGTTGTTTGGAAAGGATGGCGCTTTCCGCGCGGGATACGGCATTTCCTTCATCCGAGATGGAATTGGCGTCTTTGAGGGCACCGAGGGTTCAAATCCCGGAACGGCAGCCGCGGGTACACTGACCGCGGACACGGACTTCAAAGCCGGCAGCGCGATATTGGGCAGTACGCTGCCTCCGGTAACGCTGTTCCCCGCCACAGCGATGGACCCGCTACCAGCTTCGACTTACACCTATCGCGGTATTTCCGGATACGCGACGGATCCAAATCTGGCAACGCCTTACGTACAAAGCTGGTCGGCAGGCATTCAACGCGGGATCGGCAAGAGCACCGTTCTCGAAGTTCGTTATGTAGGCAATCACGCGCTCAAACTTCTTCGCACCTACAACTTGAACGAAGTGAATACCCTGAGCAACGGTTTCTTGCAGCAGTTCGTTCAGGCACAGAACAACCTGGCTATCAATGCCGCGCACGGAAAAACCAATAATTTTTCCAATATGAATTTCCCCGGCGAACAGGCTACCCCAATTCTCGATGCGGCGTTCAAGAGCTTTTCGAGCACGTCCTCGTCCGGCTACGGTAGCGGCACGTTCATCACCGATCTACAGGAAGGAATTGCTGGCACGATGGCTAACAGCTTGGCGGGCAGCTCGGCTTATATGGGCAATTTGATCAGTTCAGGTTATCCGGCAAATTTCTTTCAAGTGAACCCGACTCTAGCTGGCGCCAACGCGTATTTGACCGCGAACGGCGGATTTTCCAATTTCAATTCGCTGCAGGTGGAAGTGCGGCATCGATTCTCAAACAGTATCCAGTTCAGCGCGAATTACATGTTCATGAAGGCCATGACTGATATGGATGTAGACTCTTCCACGGACTCGCTGAACTACGTCACATTGCGGAACTACGGTCTAAACAAGACAATTTCGCCATACAACATTCCGAACCAGTTCAAGGCGAACTTCATCTATGAGCTGCCATTCGGACCTGGCCACGCTTTAACAACGAATAGCGGCTTCCTGAACCGGCTGATTGGCGGCTGGCAGGTAGAGGGCATCATTCGCGTTCAAAGCGGTTCGCCATTCATTTTGAATACCGGCGGCGGCACCAGTGGGCGCGGCACACTGAATCAATATGACGGCGGGATTGTCACGAACTTGACTCGGGATCAGATCCAATCCGACGTCGGTGTCTACAAGATGGGCAACGGCACGGTTTATTGGTTGAACCCGAACGCAAACCTAGTGAATATCAGTGGCAACGGCCAGGCGAACGCGGCTTACCTTGCACCGGCCTCAACGCCCGGCGTACTGGGCAATCCTTATTTCTATTTGTACGGCCCGATGTTCTGCCGCTTCGACTTGACAGCAGCGAAGAAGACGCGGATCACAGAAAAGATGAATCTGGAATTACGCGCCGAGTTCCTGGATGCGTTCAATAACGTGAATTTCCTGGTTGGATCGGCAGGCAATTCGGTGAATACGACGAGTATCTTGAGCAGCACGTTCGGGCGTTTGACGGCCGGCTATCAGGATATTTCGACTACAAACGATCCAGGCGGCCGCATTATTCAATTGGTTGCTCGCTTCAACTTCTAACGCTTCGTAGTCTTGACAGTCAATACGCCCGGCCATCACAGGTCGGGCGTTTTTGTTTGCGCGCGACATCAGGTCTCGGCGTAATATCTGCTCCTGGCTTGGACAAACAGGCCCTTGTGTTTGGTGGTTAGTTTCAGGGTTCGAAAGTCCGAGCGCGTCACTGGCTGATCGGACACAAAACCGATGCTATATTCGCTGCGAAGTTCGTCTTCGATTGTTTTGAAAATTGCTTCTATCGTCTGATTCCTCGTAACGGCGAAGAATCCGCCGCCGGTTTCGCGCGCGAGTTTTGCTAGGACGCCCTTTCCTTCGCCGCCGCCAGTGCCGCGATAGTACGATTCATCCGAAAACAAAATGCAGTAAACCAACGTTTCGGCGCGTTGGGCCGATTCGATTGCGTCGTTGAGGGTGACGTTACTGCCCACGTCAACACCGTCAGTCAGCACCACGAACGCTTTGCGGCCGCGCTGTGGCCGCATGAGTTTGATGGATGCCTGCCGGACTGCATCGTAAAGAAGCGTGCCGCCCTGCGCGCCGGGCATTCGCATATCGGGTGAATCGATCAGAGAGAGCACGTCTTGCAAGTCCTTGTGGGAAGACGTCAACTCCTGGCGGATCACAACGGCTTGATCGAATTGGACAACCGCCGCCTGATCCTGATTACGGCTCAAAACCTGGTCGAGGAAGCGATATGCGGCCTTGCGCTCATCTTCTAACACGCGCGTTTGGCTTAAACTGGAATCGAATAGAAGGCCGATCGTGAGGGGCAGATCGGATTCGCGGGCGAAGTAGCGGATCGTTTGGGGTTTTCCATCCTCGCGTATTTCAAAGTCTTCTTTATCCAGATCGCGGACGAGTTTGCCTTGCTTGTCGCGAACAGTGGCGAAGACGTTGACCACTTTCACGTCGGCTGAGAATGTTGGTGTTTGTTGAGCGGTGGCAGATGCGCGGGATAGCATGGCGCCCACCGCAATCGTGAGCAGGTTACGGCGGGAAACGACCTCAGGCGGGCACGCGGCGGGGCGACGGAACTCAAGGCTGATCGTCAGATTCACACGATGCAGCATCAAGGCCTCCGGTTTCATCTTCTTCTTATACTGTTGCCATGACGCTACTGTTGCCATGACGCGGCGACGCGGATGGACGCAACGCTCGTCAACAGCCGCCGGTTAGCGGCGAGAAATTTTGAAGGGAATTCGTGCCATTCAAATTAGGCATTGACTATCAGCCTCGGGGCGACCAGGCGCAAGCCATTGAACAGTTGACGCGGGGCGTCTTCGATGGGGAAAAACATCAGGTTTTGCTCGGCGTGACGGGCTCTGGCAAGACGTTTACGATGGCCAAGGTGATCGAGGCCAGCGGACGCCCATCTTTGGTGCTGGCTCACAACAAAACGCTGGCAGCACAGCTTTATCACGAATTTAAGGCGTTCTTTCCGGGCAACGCCGTTGAATATTTCGTCAGTTATTACGATTACTACCAACCGGAGGCATATATTCCGTCAGGCGACATTTATATCGAGAAAGAAGCCACTATTAATGACGAGTTGGACAAGCTGAGGCTATCGGCCACGCGCTCGCTTTTCGAGCGCCGCGATTGTGTCATCGTTGCCAGCGTCAGTTGCATTTACGGCTTGGGCTCGCCTGAGGCCTATTACGGCATGCTTTTGATGTTAGAAAAAGGGCAGCACATCAGCCGAAAAGAGCTTCTACAACGGCTGGTTGAAATTTTGTACGACCGGAACGACCATGACTTCCGGCGTGGCACTTTTCGCGTACGCGGCGACACCGTGGAACTTTATCCGACCTATGATGACAACGCGTACCGAATTGAGTTATGGGGCGATGAGGTTGAATCGTTAAGCCAGATTGATCCCGTTTTAGGGCAGGTCAAACAGACCTACTTGCGACTGCCAATCTACCCCAAGACCCACTATGTGATGGATGCGCCTACGCGGCAACAGGCAATGCTGAGCATCGAAAACGAGCTGCAGTGGTGGCACAAGGAACTGGAATCGACCGGCAAGCTGATAGAGGCGCAGCGGCTGTATCAGCGTACGATGTTCGATCTGGAAATGATCAAACAGATCGGCTACTGCCACGGTATTGAAAACTATTCGCGGCATTTTTCAGGGCGGCTGCCCGGCGAGGCTCCCCCAACGTTGTTGGATTATTTGCCGAATGACGCCTTGCTGTTTATCGACGAAAGCCACCAAACCGTACCTCAACTTCAGGGCATGTACCACGGCGACCGGTCGCGTAAAGACGTTTTGGTCGAGTATGGATTCCGGCTGCCGAGCGCTCGGGACAACAGGCCGCTTACGTTTGAAGAATTTGAGAATCGCGTCAATCAAGCGGTTTATGTATCCGCAACACCCGGTCCTTATGAACTGACGAAATCGGCGGGCGTAGTCGTCGAACAGATCATCCGGCCAACCGGCCTGATCGATCCCGAAGTAGAGATTCGCCCGATTAAGGGGCAAGTGGATAATCTCCTCCATGAGATCCGCTTACGAACGGAGTGCAATGAGCGCGTTCTTGTTACGACATTGACAAAACGGATGGCGGAGGACTTGGCCGAGTACTACTCGGAAGTCGGCGTAAAGTGCGCGTACTTACATTCCGAAGTTAGTACTTTGGATCGAATAAAAATTCTTCGTGATTTACGAAAGGGAGCTTATGATGTCCTCATTGGCGTAAATTTACTGCGCGAAGGACTCGATTTGCCGGAGGTTTCATTGGTGGCCGTGCTTGACGCGGATAAAGAGGGATTCTTGCGGTCAAGCGGTTCTTTGATTCAGACGATTGGGAGAGCCGCCCGCAATGTAAACGGACGCGCGATTCTTTTTGCCGATAGAATCACCGACAGCATGGCGCGGGCCATGAGGGAAACGGATCGCCGCCGGGCCTTGCAGGAAGCTTACAACGAGGCGAATCACATTACGCCGCAGACCATAATCAAGCCAATCGATATGAGTCTGGTAGCGGTGGCCGAGGCAGACTACGTTACAGTTCCACTGGAAGTGGATAGCGACCCAGAGGCGGAGTTAACACCCGAACAACGGGAAGCCCTTATCGCCGAGCTCGAGTTGAAGATGCGCGAAGCGGCAAAAGCATTCGATTTCGAGAAGGCAGCACAGCTTCGTGACCGCATGAAGGCTCTGAAAGCGAGTGCGATTTATGAAGAAACAACTGCCCCTTGGTCTGGTGCTGGAGGGTAGTTCTACTCATTCCGCCATACTTCGCCTGCCGAAGCTCGCCGAAGAGCTTGGACCTGTAAAGTCCAGCGCCATGCGAATTGCCCGGCGATTTTCAAACCTCGTGCAGGGCGGCTACGCGGTGGCAGAATACGAAGAATTGCAGAACGCACGCCTTATTCTGCTGCGCGTGCCGGATGGCTCCGTCAATCGGATAGTCCGCGAACTTTGCGCATCCGAGCTGCTTATGAAGCGGCTCTCTTTTGTTTTGTGCGAAACATGGCTCACATCGGAAGTGCTGGCCCCGTTAAACGAACGAGGCGCATCTGTTGCCACGCTCGTCCGGGCTCCGAGCACGGAGCGGGATTGGTTCGTGCTGGAGGGGCAAGTGACGGCCTCGCGCCTGACACGCCGCTTCGTCGAACGGCACGAGGGCCGTGCTTTCGAAATAAAACTGGGGTCGAAAGACCTGCTGTTTGCGGCCGAGCTTTTGGCGACCATTTTGCCGGTTCCGTTGGTAGCCGCGGCCCAGCAAAATCTGCGAGCCGGTGGAATCACCGGGAAAGAGCTAGGCGCGCTCCTGGAGCAAATGACGCGGAAGATGTTACGAGAGGTCATCAAAGGAGTTCGCCTTCCCTTGAATGCGACCCCTTCCGACTGTTCAGCCCAACTAAGCTCTCAATTTTTGGCTGCATTGCGCGTGAGCCGACCTTCACTGACGTCATTAGTTGAAGGGCACCAGGAAGCGTCTGCCAAACTCATCTGTGAGGCATGGAAAAACGTTATAGATGGCGCTTGAAGCAGCGCGAGTTGGTACTGGGCGACCGAACGCTGTTGATGGGCGTTTTGAATGTAACGCCTGACTCGTTCTCCGACGGTGGCCGCTATTCAGATCCGGACGCAGCGTTTGCGCGCGCATTGGAACTCGAAGATGAGGGCGCGGACATTCTGGATATCGGGGCGGAATCCACGAAGCCCGGTTCGCTAAGAGTTCCGGAAGCGGAAGAGCTGCGGCGGCTCATTCCGGTATTGAAGAGGCTGAAGGGCACATTGCGCATTCCGATTTCGGTAGATACTTATAAATCCGCCGTAGCCGAGAAGGCGCTAGAGCACGGCGCGGAAATAATCAACGATCCGAGCGGAATCCTGCTGGACCTGCAACTGCCGCGCGTGATTATTAAATACGATGCCGGGCTGATTATCAATCACATGCGCGGCAGGCCTGAGACCTGGGCAAAGCTGCCTCCCATTAAAGATCTAATGAGATCGATCAGCATTGATCTTGAAGCCGCGATTCACCGCGCGACAAACAGCCGTGTTCAGCAGTACCAGATCGTGATTGATCCCGGCTTGGGATTCGGCAAGCGGCGCGAGCAAAATGCCGAGATCATTGCACAGCTTGGAGTCCTCAAACAGTTCGAACTGCCGATTGCGATTGGCCCGTCGAGAAAGTCTTTTCTGAGGAAAGAACAAGAGACAGATACGGAGTTCGCGACGGCTGGAGCGGTTGCGACCTCGGTTTTGAACGGGGCGCACATTGTCAGAGTTCACAACGTGAAGGCGATGCGAGCCGTTGTTGATGTAGTAGATTCTATCCGGCAAGCGGCCATTTTAGAAAGCGATGCGCCGCAGCCTCAGACTCGCTGGCAGCGCGGACAGTAATGTGCGCTGCGCTGACCCAAAAGGATGCGCCTGATAGCGGTATCACAACGACGGCAAGGCTGCCCCTCACGACCATATACATTGTGCAGTTGCTGAAAGTTGCCGCGTGCGCCGGCGCCGTCGACATAGTCTGAAATCGAAGAACCACGATGATGGATCGCGAGTTGAAGAATCGCGACTAGGTTGCGATACAACTCTTCAGCGCGCGCTTTAGACAAGCGGTACGATTTCGCGCGCGGGTTCACACGACTTGCAAAAAGCGCTTCGTCAGCATAGATGTTGCCCACGCCGCTAATGAAGGATTGGTTCAGCAGCAAAGACTTAATCGACGTGCGATGCTGTTTAAGCCGCGCATAAAATTCCGGGAAATCGACGGTCAGCGCATCTGGCCCTACTCCTTCGATTAACTTCGGTAAGGTCTCGAAGTACTCCACGCGCCCGAATTGACGCACATCGTCGTACAACAGTTGTCCGTCATCGAAGACGATTTCGGCGCGTGTGTAGGGCGTGCGCTCGCCATTCCAGAGTAGCTTGCCGGTCATTCCCAAATGGATGTAGAGAACGCCACGGTCGAGATCGAAAAAGATCTGTTTTCCACGGCGGCGAACGCCTTGAATCACGCGCTTCTTGAGCGCTTTTGCGGTTTTGGTCAAGCCGCCGCGTGTGACACGTTGAGAAGTCAGGGCTACATGTTGAATGGTCTTACCTGATACGCGAGGCGCGATGGAGCGAACAACCGTTTCCACTTCGGGAAGCTCTGGCATAGGCTTTAGGGCACTTCAACATGAACAACACCATCCTGCACGATGACAGGAAACGTGTCGAGCTTGACATCTTCGTCAAACTCATTGAGGCCGGTGCGGCAATCGAATTCCCAACCGTGCCACGGGCAAACCAGGTAGTTGCCGTGCAAATTTCCTTGCCCCAGCGGACCCCCTGCGTGCGGGCACGTGCCTTCGACGCAGTGCAGCTTACCATCGACATTGCAGACTGCATAGCGGGCCTCGCCCGCTTCGACCTCTTCGACGGCGCCGGGAGGGAATTCCGCCAGGGGCTTCACCTTCAGCAACGGCATAACCCTACGATAGCGAGGAGCTTGGACAGGACGGCAATAACGGAACGGTACGATATATTGGAAAAAGTTTTAGGCCACCCTAGCTCAGTTGGTAGAGCGGCTGATTCGTAATCAGCAGGTCGCCGGTTCGATCCCGGCGGGTGGCTCCACGCTGCTGGAGTGGCGGAACTGGCAGACGCACGGGACTCAAAATCCCGCGTTCTTCACTGAACATGTGGGTTCGACCCCCACCTCCAGCACCATTTGGATCGGTAACTGCGGGCGGCCCGCACAGTAAAAATTCCTGAATTCAAAGTATCCGGGCACACCATAGCGCAAGTAGGTTCCTCGCGATGCCAGCAAACGTACGCAGCAGTACCTGCCATTTCGTGGCGGTCGAGGTAATCGAAATGGGTTGTCGAAACCGTTAGGCAGCCTGCGCCGTTTTCATTGGCACTACTGCGGTTCTGACAGTTGCCATCATGACTCATCGCTAGTGCTGTCCGCTGTTATCTAGTTTGCCTCTCGCCAAAATGTTGAAAAACCTAAGTTAGGTGATATGCTCAATTCCCGGAGCAAGGAAACACTTCTTCGATGAGCGATCAAGACAGTACACCGGGCCAGACCAGAAGAGAGTTTGTCCAAACCGGCGGGAAATTAGCGGCAACAACGCTGCTGCCTGCAATTGCAACGGCGCAACGCAACAACGCGGCACGGCGGCCCAATATCATTGTGATGCTCGGCGAAGGACAACGGGCCGACGCCATGAGTCTCGCCGGCAATCGGATCCTTCAGACACCGAACCACGATCGTATTGGACGCGAGGGAGTGTATTTTCGCAATGCGTTTGTGACGAATGCTCTGTGCGCCCCTGCCCGCGCCGTAATTATGACCGGCATGCATTCGCATTCCACAGGCGCGCTGGGTAATGACACCAAAGCGCCTTTAACAACTCCCTTCTTCACGGATTTGCTGCAAGAAGCCGGCTACGAGATCGCGCTGTTTGGAAAGGCCCACATTGGAAATGGAGCGCGCGATAGACGCTGGGATTACTATCTCGGCTACAATGCGCCGGGGACCAATTACTATCATCCGGTCATGTGGGAGGGCACTAGCGGAAATATCACAGGTCCTAATACTTACTCCGGTTATGTCGACGATTTTGTAACGGATCGCGCCCTCGCGTGGCTCAAAGAAAAACGCGAAAAGCCATTTTGTCTGTTGCTCTGGTGGACGACGCCGCACGCTCCGTTTTATCGAGCACGCCGCCATTTGGATCTTTATAACGGGGTATCTATTCCGAAGCCAGATACGTTTGACGACGATTTTAAAGGTTATCCGGGCAAGCCGCGCGCCTTTGCGAATGCCGACAACAAAATTGGAACGACCATTCTCGGCAATGATGATCCCCGTTCTCTCGAAGAACTCGTAAAGGACTACTATGCCGGACTCGTCGCCGTGGATGAAAACGTCGGCCGCGTGCTCGACTACTTATCTCAGTCGGGCCAGCTTGACGATACCGTCATTCTGAATACCTCCGATCATGGATTTTTCCTGGGCGAATGGCGCATGTACGACAAGCGGTTCATGCATGAGCCCTCAATTCGCGTGCCGATGACCATCCGCTATCCGAAGCTCTTTCCGGCAGGCCGGACAGTCGACGAGATGGCTTTGGAGATGGATATCGCACCGACAGTATTGGAGCTGGCAGGGGTGGACATACCAGCGCGCATGCAAGGCCGCAGCCTAGTCAAATTGGCAAAAGGCGAGCCGACGGCGTGGCGTAAAGAGTGGCTGTACGAATATTATGAATACCCGGCGTCACAGAAGGTGCGCCCTCACCGCGGCGTTCGAACCGACCGCTACAAGTTCATTCATTATTATTCGGAGCAGCCTGAGGAGTTCGAGGTTTACGATCTCAAATCAGATCCCGGCGAAAGAAACAATCTTTACGGAAAGCCGGAGCATGAAGACTTGACACGCATGCTCAAGACGAAGCTCACTGAGCTACGCCGCCAGACTGATGATCCGTCCTTGAAGAGTTAACTGCTCTGTAAGTAGCAGGGCTTAGATGTGGCGCGTTTTTACTATCTTGCCGTTCTGTTGATCGGCTAATTGGACTGCACGTCCTTGCGCCACTGCTGCGCCAGAGTTTGCAATTGGTCGGTAATCTCCGGATGTTGATGGCGCAGATTTGTGCTCTCGCTGGGGTCGGTCTGAAGATTAGAAAGAAAGACGGCGTCATCTCCTTCCAATGGCTGTTCGCCGGACGGAGTGCCGTCATGCACGACTCCGTTTAGCACCAGCTTCCAATTGCCGCGCCGGATGGCCAACTGCGGACCCTCGGACCAACAGATGTATTCATGCGGAGAGTGCGCGTTTTCTTTCAAGACTGGCCAAATGTTTCTGCCATCAATGGTTCTGTCGGTGGGAGTTTGAGCGCCCGTTAGGTGGCACACGGTGGGCAAAATGTCGGCTGTCATCACGACCTGATCGATAAATTTGCCTTTCGGAACATGCCCAGGCCAATTCACAAGAGCAGGAACGTGCATCCCTCCATCGAATGCGCTGAACTTAAAGCCGCGATAGGGCGTGTTCTTGCCAGCCGTCGCTGGCTGCTGGTTCAAGCCTGCACGCCGTTCTCTGGTGGCGCCGTTGTCGCCAAGCAAGAAAATCAGAGTGTTGTTCGCTTGTCCGGTTTGCTCAAGAGCTTGAATAATTTGACCTACGCCATCGTCTGCGGCAGAAAGCATAGCCGCATACATCTGCCGCTCAGGATTGAGATTCGGAAACCGCTCGACGTATTTATGTGGGGCGTGCATCGGATAATGCACGGCATTGAAAGCAGCGTACAGGAAGAAGGGAGTGCCTCTTTGTTTTTGGATGAACGCGCATGCTTCGTCCGCAATGCGTTCAGTCAGGTATTGCCCATCATCGAAGATCTCGTCTCGATTACGCCAGAGATCGTGAAAATTGACTCGTTTGGGCTCTCCCCAATAGAAGCGCTGCGAGAAATAGTCGACGCATCCTTCATGAAAGCCGTAAAAATAATCGAATCCGTGTGCATTCGGAACGGTATCGGCAGTACTGCCTAAATGCCACTTGCCCGTGAGCGCGGTGGCGTATCCGTGATCTTTGAGTATTGACGCAATGGTACGCTCAGATGGGCGCAGCGGCAACCCGTTTTGGCCGACACCGGCACGTATCGGAAAGCGGCCCGTCATTAGAGCCGATCTAGCCGGTGCGCACACAGGCGCGTTAGAGTACCAGTTCAGGCAAACCGTTCCGTTCGCGGCAAGCTGATCGATATTTGGAGTTTTCAGATCCGTCGCGCCAAGGTAGCCGAGATCGTGTTCACCGAGATCATCGAAGAGAATGACGATGACGTTTGGCCCTTGACTTGGTGCGTCCTGCGCGGATTGAAACTGGGATCGCAGTTGTGTTGAAGCAACCGCTCCCGCCAGCAAACTGCGGCGCGATATTTGAGAACAGCTCATCAATCTTCTAGTTCAAAATACAAGCCTTGCCGCAAGAGACCCAGTTACGATCACTATAGGCGCGTTGGTTGTTGGCGTACCGATAATGAGCGGGCGCGCCGGTCTGTCGAATGGACTACTCTGTAGACAGATTGATGATAGCTCCGTCGCCTGCTCGCCGCCCGACGCGCAAAGAAATAGCACTTTACTATAAGACCCATCGCTCGCAGTTCCATATTTCTGAGCAGATCCACGTTTTTCACATCGTCAAGAATCTTGATGAGACGGTCGACCGCGGGGCTGCGACTTCGATCATGAACACTGCCCTGGTAGAACTGAACAAAGGCGAGGCGTTCACGACAGTTGCGGACCGCTATTCCGATTGCGCCGGCAACGGAGGCGATCTCGGATGGGTAGAGCGCGGCATCATGGTGGAAGAGTTTGAAGACGTGGTGTTCGAGTTGCCTCTCGGCAAGGTGAGTCCGATTTTTGAAAGTCGCTTTGGCTTCCACATTGCGTTGGTGACAGAGAAGCGAGGCCCTGGGATGCTTCCGATCGGCGCAGTTTATGACCAGATCGCCGAATTGTTGTTAGCGCGCCGCTCGACGCCGGCAGGTGCTCCTTGAACAAGCCGCCGAATCCGTGCTGCGTTCCCAGCAAGGAACACGCCGTAGTACTCGACTCATCCCGGCAAGCATCCGTTCAACGCGAGAAAACCACTGCGGGATCGATTGAAAACATGATTCGTTTGGATGGTGGCGCGTTCCTCATGGGTACGGACGCGCTGATCGGTTTTCCGGCTGACGGCGAGGGGCCGGTGCGGAAAGTAGTTATCGATTCGTTTTATATGGATCGCTTTCCGGTCACCAATCAAGCGTTCGCCGAGTTCGCGAAGGCGACGAATTACATCACCGAAAGTGAGCGCTTTGGATGGTCATTCGTTTTTCAAGGTCACATCCCGCCGGACCGTTATACAGAGCTTGTCGAAGATACAGTCGCCGCAGCGCCATGGTGGTGCAAGGTTCGACGCGCGGATTGGCGCCACCCGGAAGGCCCCGATTCAAGCGTCTCGGAACGGCCTGATCATCCTGTTGTCCACGTGTCCTGGAATGATGCTGTGTCTTTTGCGAAATGGGCGGGCAAACGCTTACCCACTGAAGCTGAGTGGGAGTACGCAGCGCGCGGCGGTCTTGAGCAGAGGTTGTATCCCTGGGGCGACTCGCTGACGCCGGATGGCCGCCACCTCTGCAATATTTGGCAAGGTGAGTTTCCCGCGCTAGACACGGCGGAAGACGGTTATTCCGCACCTGCTCCTGTCGATGCGTTCCCGCCGAACGGATACGGCCTATACACAATTACGGGCAATGCGTGGGAGTGGTGCGCCGACTGGTTCAACCCAACGTTCCACACGCTCAGTACTCGCCTAAATCCCATAGGGCCGCCAAGCGGTGCCGCAAAAGTGATGAAGGGCGGCTCGTATCTTTGTCACGAATCGTATTGCAATCGTTACCGGGTAGCCGCACGAACATCCAACACACCCGATAGTTCAACTACAAATATCGGCTTTCGTTGCGTAAGCGACGTATAAATGGTCAGACCTGCAACACGTCATTTTTCCGCGCGACCAAAATATAAAGCACCGGAGCCAAGAAGATAGATAGAAAGAGCCGCGAGATCATGCCCCCAACGATCACAATCGCGAAAGGTTTTTGGGAATCGCTTCCGATTCCGGTCGACATGGCCGCCGGCAAAAGGCCGAGGCAGGCCACTAGCGCAGTCATCGCAATTGGCCGGAGGCGCAGCACGGAGGCGTCGAGAGTCGACGTCAGAACGTCTTTTCCTTCGAGCCTTAGCTTGTTGATGAATGAGTAGAGGATCACACTAGTCTGCACGGCCAGCCCCATCAGCGCAACAAATCCCAACATAGACGACACGCTGAAGGTAGTTCCCGTAATGCGTAGCGCTATCAATCCGCCTACCGGTTGCGTAATCAACACGCTGAAAAAAATGATGAGCGGGAACTTGAGGTTGCCGTAGAGAGCGAACAAGATTAAGAGGATCAATAAGACCGTAAGCGGCAAAATCACCTTCATTTGGGCCATCGATGATAGATAGTCCTGATACTCTCCCCCCCAATCAAACGTATAGCCGATTGGCAGGCTGACGCTTCGAGCGACCCTTCTCCGTGCTTCGCCGACCGCACTAGCCAGATCGCGTCCTTCCACGCTGAACTGTACTCCGATGTAGCGAGAATTTGATTCGCGATAGATCAAGGACGCGCCGTTTTCAACGTGAATATCCGCAAACTGGCTTAGCGGTAAATGCTGCCCGTCCGGCGTCGTAATGAGCAAATTTTTAATCGCGTTCTCGTTTTGGCGGAACTGCTCCTGCATTCGCACAACAAGGTCGAACTGTTCTTCGCCCTGAATCACTTGGGTCGCCGCCGTGCCGCCCAGCGCGGTCTCAATCAAAGTATTCACATCGCTTACGTTCAAACCGTAACGTGCGATCTTGGCGCGGTCGGGTTTGATGGTCAGGCTGGGTTGTCCCAGTTCTCGAACAATCACGATGTGACTGATGCCGCGCACCTTGGCAAGAATATCTCTAACCTGCTCTGCCTTTTGCTGCAGAGTGTTCAAATCGCTTCCGAAAATCTTGACAGCCAGCAAACTTTTCAGGCCCGTTTCGGCCTCGTCGACCGCATCCTCGGCAGGCTGCGTGTAGTTGAAAATAATGCCGGGAAATGCCGAAAGCTTGCGGTGAATCGCCTCAATTAAGTCAGCTTTGGTGCGAATATTATGGCTCCAAGCGCGGTCGTCATACGGCCTCAGCCCCACGTAGAACTCATTGTTGAAGAAGCCAGTCGGGTCTGTTCCGTCGTCTGGGCGTCCGAGTTCATTCGCAACAGTCGTCACCTGCGGAAAACTGAGCAAAATATCACGGATCTGCGGCGATAGCTTGGACGCTTCTTCGAAGGAGATCGTGTAAGGTGTGGTTGCTCGCACCCAAAGGGCTCCTTCGTCCAAGTGCGGCATGAACTCGGCGCCGATGCCGGGAATCAACAATAGTGAGGCAAGAAAGATCAGCAGGCAGACGATTACCGTTAGCGCCCGGTTACGCAGGCACACAGCCAGTGCCCGGCCGTATGCGTCGCGTATGCGGTCATAGAGTTTGAGCTGCGGTTCGTGAACGTGCTTGCGCAAAAAATAGGCGCACAGCACGGGCAGCAGAGTCAGCGAACAGATAAGTGAGCCGATGAGCGCGAAACACATGGTATCGGCCATCGGCCGGAACAGCCTGCCGGAAGGGCCGGTCAACACGTAGATTGGCAAATATCCTGCGATGATCACGGCGATTGCGTAGAAAATCGGCCGCTCGACGTCGCGCGCTGCCGCGCGAATCACATCGATAAAGTTATAACTTTCACCGTGCCGTGCCGCCAGTTCCCGGAAAATATTTTCCACCATCACGACAGCGCCATCGACGATGATTCCGAAATCGATAGCGCCAATAGAAAGCAGATTTGCGGGAATTTGAGTGCGATCGAGACAAATAAACGCAAAGAGCAACGCGAACGGGATGGTCACTGCGACAATCAGCGCGGTACGCACGCTAAAGAGCATCAGGCCAAGGATAAGCAGAACCAGGATCATGCCGCGCACCAGATTGCGCTCTACCGTGCGGGTGGTTTCCTCAATTAAATAGCTGCGATCGTAATAGGGGACAACCCTCACGTCCGGCGGCAACACGTGCCGGTTCAGATCGTCCGTCTTCTCCTCGACTCGCTTGAGAATTACCTGCGCCTGCTCTCCTACGCGCATCAGGATCACGCCTTCTACGGCTTCTTCCTGCTTCATGTATCCAAATTGCCCAAGCCGTACCGCATGGCCGATCTGCACTTTCGCTATGTCGCGCACATAAACCGGAATGCCATTGTGCGTCGCCAGCACGACGTTGCCGATGTCCGCTGTATCCCTGACGAGGCCGAGCCCGCGAATGTAGTAGCTCTGGCCTCCCTGAGAGTAAAAGCCGCCGCCTGCGTTAGCGTTGTTCGCGCTCAGTTGCTGCTGCACTTGCGCCACGGAAACGCCATAAGTGAGCAGTTTGTTCGGATCGAGCAGAACCTGATACTGCATGGTGGTGCCGCCAAAGCCTGAATCGTCCGCCACGCCCGGTATCGACCGGTATGCCCGTTCGAGCACCCAATCTTCAATCGCCTTCAGTTGCTGCGGTGTTCGATCCGGGCTCTGCAGAACATAGCGATAGATCAATCCGCTTGGACTATAGAGCGGAGACAAGCTTGGAGCCACGCCTTGGGGTACAGTGGCATTGGCAACGCGTTCGAATGCCTGCTCGCGCACAAAATACGGATCGGCGCCATAACGAAAATTCATCTGAACGGAGGAGAGACCATACAAGGAGATGGACCGCAGCGACGCCAACTGCGGAATCCCATTCATCTCGATTTCAATAGGGATAGTGATCAGCCGTTCGACTTCTTCGGCCGCGTGTCCAGGCCATTGGGTGATTATTTCAACGTGCGGCGGCGAAAGATCCGGATAAGCGTCGATCGGTAGCCGCTGAAAGGCGACCCCGCCCCAGATCATCACCGCGAGCGACGCAATGACAATGAGGAAACGCTGTGAGAGGGCAAATGAAACCAGTCGTGAAATCATTCCGGACTGGCCGATTGATAGCTGCTGGCAAATTGAAGAAACACAC
>DASREJ010000149.1:0-13293 GCA_035652115.1 Bryobacteraceae bacterium | reverse complement strand
GTGAATGGTGCTGCAGGCTGGGACTTTCACCTCGTGTGGCAGTCGCCGTAGGAGCCGCTCACGGATCTTACGCGCGCCCCAACTCGGTTTCTCGCGCTTAGCCGCCAAATCGCTGCTTTCACCTGCACCGGCAGTTGATTGGCATAGCGGTGGGGGCGCCGCGCTCGATCCGTGAGCCCCTCCAGCCCACATTCTTCATAGCGTTGGAAGATCTTGTAGCCGGTTTTGCGACAGATCCCAAATTCTCTGCACAGCGAAGCCATGCTCTCCCCGTCCTTCACCCGAATCACAAAACGTACACGTTCGTCCATCACAGAACTTTCCTTCCATGGCATCCCTCCTTCTGCCTCCTTAAAAGGCCCAAAATGTATACCATGTCTCCGGTATGTTCTGTTACCTATGTCTCAGGTCGGACATGTCTGTCCAGCCCGGACAAGCAATTGATCCAATGAGCGGCATGCACTGCCGATCAAAGATCGATTTTGCGGTTCCCTATTTGGGTCTCGTCGCCTGTTTCATTTCGAGTCCAGTCGCGTAGTCAAGCTGACGTGGCTCATATCCATCGCTCTCGCGTTGGCGGGTCATTCCGGCATTGTTCCATGAAACCGGAAAATCCGGCCGCCATGGCCGGCGACCCCAGTAGTAGCCGCGGAACGGATCGCGTGTGCGGTTCATCCAGTCGAGCAACTGATCGTGCAACTCGTTGCGTTTCGGGGCCTGCTCCGGCGAGTCGATCAGGTTGCGCATCTCGCCGGGATCGCTTTCGAGATCGTAAAGCGCATCGTTCGTTAACAAGTGAACCGACAACTTCCAGCGTCCGTCAAAGACACAGCGAATCGGCTGAAACCCTCCGAAGCCATCGTGATCCACTTCGTAACGTCCAAACTCCATGAACACGGCGTCGCGCGGTTTTCGGTTTGGATCTTCCAACGTCGCGAGCATACTTCCACCTTCGAGATTCTTAGGAACTTCCATCCCGAAGAACTCAAGCAACGTCCCGGTCATATCGATGTGCGATGCAACGTGTTTGCAGACGGATTTTGCCGGCGTCTTGCCACGCCAGCGAACGAGCAAGGGAATACGAGTAATCTCGTCATACATGGCAGGCCCTTTGCCCGACAGATGATGGGCTCTTAAGAAATCGCCGTGATCGGCTGTATAAGTAACGAGCGCGTTCGGAGTTAATCCATCGATCGCATCCAGAACGCGCCCAATTTCTGAATCGATAAACGTAAGCGCCCCGAAGTACTCGGGAGCTTTTATTCCGCCGGGAACGCCACGTAACGTTGCCGCCGCCCAAACGCGCTGCTCAGCGGGCTTGCCATCGAGTGAATCATTCACATTCGGCCCGGCGGGGAATTCGAAGTCCTTATACATCTCCCAATATTTCGAAGGAGCGAGATACGGGTCGTGCGGCTCGTCGTAGGACACAACCAACAGAAAGTCGCGGTCGACATGTTTGGTGACGAAGTCGATAGCACGGCTCGAGCAGCGATGCCCAAAAGTAAATTCAGCCGTGAGAGTCGGATCGTGCGATGTCTTCACCTGACGTGAGCGAAGACGATCTTGCGGCGAAAGCTCCTGTAGATAATCGCGCTGATCGTACCAATAGTTCGGGTCCCAGCCCGGCGCGGGACGTCCCGTACCAAAATAATCCGAGCCGTCAAGATGCCACTTGCCGATATAGGCCGTTTCAATACCTCGATCATGCAGCCGTTGACCAACGGTGTGAACCGTTTGGCCAAGCGGAAGGCTATTCGCCCAAGCGCCGTTGCTGTGCGGATAACTTCCGGTAAACAGCGCAGAGCGCGCAGGCGTGCATACCGGCTGACACGTATAGGCGCGTTCAAAACGCATGCCCGCGTCCGCAATACGATCTAGATTGGGAGTCTTGAGGCCCGTTCGCCGATAACAATTCAACATGTCCCACCGCACAGAGTCAGTAATAAAAATTACAGCCTGCCGGTGTTCGCGCGGCGAATTGGTTTGTTCGGCCTTTCCGCTGCTACCAACGCTCGCCAGGGCAAGACCCGTGACGAATTTACGACGATCGATTGCATCCATGGCAGAACTCAGAAACGCATGTGACATGCGCGATTGCGCCGCACGGGATTCACTTTACCATCAGGTATTTTCACCTGCGCAGCGCATCGGTTATCACGCTTCTTTGGGTTGACAAGCTTAAGCAAGCTCTATACATTAGCAACAACAAAACATTCGGGGTCTAAGAATATGCACTGCAAATTAATATCGTTGTTGCTGGTTGCGGGCGCTCTTGTCATTCCATCGGCAGCGCAGCAACCCACTTCGCAAGTATCCGGAATCATCTCCGACTCCTCGGGCGCACCGATGCCCGGCACCCAGATCCAAATCACCAATGTAGACACGGGAATTACGCAGACAACTACCGCGAATGATGCCGGCGAATATCTTTTTCCCGTACTCAACCCCGGTCATTACAGTCTGACGGCCAGAAAACAAGGATTTGCGGAAGAAACGCGCACGGGAATTGAATTGGTTGTGAGTCAAGTTGCACGATTTGATTTCACGCTGCACCCCGGAAGCACGCGTCAGACCGTGGAAGTGAGTGCGGCCACGCCGCCGCTTGACACATCGACTGCATCGTTAGGTCAAGTGATCGACACCAAGCCGATTGAAGAACTACCACTCAACGGCCGGAATTTTCTTCAGCTTGCCAGACTCTCGACTGGCGTGTTCAATCCAAAGCCGGGCGACCGAACAGCGCCGGGCGGCGGCTTTGCCGCTAACGGGGTTCGCTCCCAGTTGAACAATTTCATGCTGGATGGTGTCGACAATAACGAGAAGATTGTCGACCAACAGAGCAGTTCGCCCGTAGTGATTCAGCCGTCGGTAGATGCGCTTCAAGAGTTTAAGGTAGAAACGAACAATTTCTCGGCGCAGTACGGATATTCCGCGGGCGCGGTTGTGAACGCCACGATCAAATCCGGCACGAATCGATTTCACGGAGATCTTTTCGAATTTCTACGCAACGACTTATTTGACGCACGAAGCTTTTTCCTATCGCCCTCGGCTGCGAAGCCCCCGCTGCAGCAGAATCAATTTGGCGCAACCATCGGCGGCCCCATCAGGCGGAACAAGCTATTCTTCTTCGGAAGCTGGGAGGACACGCGCACAAATGTCGGGAACACACAGGTCCTGACTGTTCCCACAGCGGCAGAGAAAGCCGGCAACTTCGCCGGAATGGGGCGGATCTATGATCCGAACACTACGGTGGCCCAAGGATCTAGTTTCAGTCGTACGCAGTTTCTTGGGAATATGATTCCAACGAACCGGATCGATCCGATTGCTGCCAAGCTGCTGGCGTTAGAACCGCTGCCCACGCTGCCGCAAAGCATCAACAATTATGTTGTAAGCCCCACTCAGACAACGCGCATCAATCGCCTGGATAGCCGCGTGGATTATCACGCCAGCGACAAAGATGAATTATTTGGACGATTTAGTTATGCGCCCGGCACGGTCGTCAACCCAGGTCCGTTTCCGCCGCCTCTCGTGGGCAGCACAAATTTTCAAACCGCAAACCATACGACTACCGCTTACGGCGCGGCCCTGGGAGAGACACACAGCTTTTCGCCGGCCGTGGTGAATGAGTTGCGGCTGGGGTATAACCGCGTTCATGACGATTTGACCCCGTTTGAAACGGATTACGTCGATTCCCAGTTCGGGATTGTTGGAGTGCCGCAATTGCCCGGCGTAACCGGTTTGCCGCAATTCACGGTTTCGGGATTTGCGGGATTGGGTGAAGCGACGTTTTTACCGAACGACAAGATCTCCGAGACGGCCACGATTGAAGACCACATATCGCTTAGCTTGGGCAAACATTCCATTACAGCCGGGGGAACCTACCGATGGGTGCGGAGTTGGTTCTACATTTCGTCGGCGGCGCGGTCCGACTACACGTTCAACGGCACGTTCACTCAGAACCCGCTAAGCCCAACAGGCACCGGATCTGGATTGGCCGACTTCCTGGTGGGAATTCCCAGCAACTCCGAGTTGAGCAACACCGTTTCGGGCGATCTTCGATACAAGTATTCCGGCTTGTACATTCAGGACGACTGGAGAATCACCGACAAACTGACACTGAATTTCGGCGCGCGTTACGAACTTTGGACGCAGCCGGTGGAGCGACAGAATCGACAGGCTAATTTCCTATTGGGAAGTCTGAAATTGGTCTATCCGAATGGAACAATCCCGCCCGGCATTTCATCGGGGTTCGTGACAACAGCGCTGCCGAACGGTGTGAATAACCGGGCCCTGCTCCAAACGGATTCGAATAACATCGCTCCGCGCTTTGGCTTCGCCTATTCAGCCGCCCAGCGCACTGTCATTCGCGGCGGATTTGGCCAGTTTTTTGCGGACGACCCAGCTATAGGCGCGAGCGCGCGGCTTCCTGCAAACCCGCCGTTCTTTCAAGACGTGACGTTTCCCACTAATCAGATCACACCCGTGCTGACGTTGAGCGGCGGCTTTCCGCCAAATACGATTGGCAACAACGTCAATTTGGCAAATACAACTTTGTCCGCATGGACGACGAACTTCAAACAGGCCTACGTCTATCACTGGAGTTTCGGATTGCAACAACAGATTGGACAGTTTGTAGCTGAAGCGAATTACGTAGGCACTTCCGGCTTTGAGCTTCCGCTGACATATAACGTGAATAATCCGTATCCGGGCGGAACTTCTGTCGCCGCGCGGCGCCCATACCAGGGATTCGGATCCATCAATTTAAGTACGCCAATGGGCAACTCCAACTACAATGCGTTGGAGACGCGCATTCAGCGGCGCTTTGCCAATGGATTTTCGCTTCTCGCCTCCTATACATACAGCAAGTCGATTGATAACGGCGACAGTTCACTGGTAGGCGATATTATGTTGCGCAGCGCGCAGAACGTAAAACTGGAGCGCGCGAGGACTTCTAACGACATTCGCAACAACTTCGTGGTTTCGGCGCTCTACAATCTCCCCTTTGGACGGGGTCAGCGTTTTGACCTCAACAATTCTGTTTTGAACGCAATCGTGGGAGACTGGCAGATCAACGGTATCGGTACACTTCGTTCGGGGCTTCCGTTTACGCCGGAACTTGGCTTCAGCTCTGCGAATACTGGCGACAATCGCCCGAACCGGATCGGCAACGGCAACCTGCCGACCGATCAACGCACGATTGCGGACTGGTTCGACAAGACAGCCTTTGTCGCGGCTCCGTTTTATCTGTTTGGCAATGCAGGCCGGGATATCCTGGATGGTCCAGGCGCCGTGAACTTCGATATGAGCGCGTTCAAGAACATACCCGTGCCTAAGTTTGGCGAAGGCGGCGGAGTCCAGTTCCGCGCGGAGTTTTTCAATGCATTCAATCATCCGCAGTTCGGAACTCCCAATAATCGGGTCGACTTAGCTCAGGGCGGCACAATCACGTCACTGTCGAATAACATGCGAATTGTGCAATTTGGGCTGAAGGTTCTGTTTTAATTGCGGCGGCTGCACAACGGCCGCGCCTCCATATATGAAATCCTGATCGTAGACACCAGTGAACCGCCGAAGTTTTGTTCAAGCTGCGCTAGGAACGGCCTTGCAAGGGCAAGCAGCACCGCACCTGCCTAAGAGCTCGACAGCGCGGCCGAACATATTGCTGTTTATCGCGGACCAGCTTCGAGCGGATTGCGTGGGAGCGTACGGCAATCGCGTTGTAAAGACACCCAATCTCGACCGCATCGCTGATGATGGCGTGCGATTCGATTGCGCGTACACATCGACACCAAGCTGTACTCCTGCTCGTTCGGCACTCCTAACAGGGTTGTCTCCTTGGCATCACGGAATGCTTGGCATGACCGCAATGGCCGCTCAATACCCAGTTGAGATGCCGCGCGCACTGGCGGATGCCGGTTATTACACGACGGTCATAGGCAAGAACCACTTCTATCCGATCCGCAACCCGCACGGCTTTCACCAGATGATTCTAGACGAACATTGCACGTATTGGTTCGACGAGAACATGGATAAACCGAGCGCTCCGGCTTCTGATGAAGAGCGTTGTGATTATGAGGCGTGGTTCTGGTCGCAGTTGCCATCGGGCGATCCTCATGCAACCGGTTTAGGTTGGAATGACCATCGCGGTCGAGCCTTCGCGTTGCCTGAGCGTCTGCACGCGACACGCTGGATGGGCGACACGGCGCTAAATTTCCTGAATACCTATACGAGGCCTGAGCCGTTTTTCCTGAAGGTATCGTTCATTCGACCACATAGTCCCTACGATCCGCCTGAGCGCTGGATGAGCCGATATGAACACGCCGATATTCCGAAGCCCGCGGTAGGCAAGTGGGCCGAACGCTATGCTCCACGCAGCAGCAACAGAAATGACCTGTGGCACGGTGCTCTTCCCGAAGACGAGATACGCCGCGCGAGACAAGCTTATTACGGCTCAGTGAGCTTTGTCGATGAACAAATTGGCCGTGTACTGGAGGCTCTGGAGCGGCGCGGCATGATGGACAATACGTTAATCGTATTTATTGCCGATCACGGTGACATGCTCGGCGACAACAATCTGTGGCGAAAAACGTACGCCTACCAGCCGTCTGCGCGAATCCCGATGTTGATCAGATGGCCATCCGGCTTGCTTAGCGCTCAAAAAGGTCAAGTGCGTTCCGAGCCGGTGGAATTGCGCGATATTCTACCGACCTTGCTGGATGTTTGTGGAGCAACGCCGAATCGCGAGATGGATGGACGCAGCCTTCTTCCGCTGCTTAAAAGTGATAAGCAAGACTGGCGTCCTTGGATCGATCTAGAACACAACATCTGCTATGGTCCGGAAAATCATTGGAATGCTTTAACGGACGGAAAGTGGAAATACATTTTTCATGCCCAACGTGGCGAGGAACAACTATTCAATCTGCAGAAAGATCCATATGAGTTAACCGATCTGTCCTCAGATGCGAGTTTTGAGGACGCGCTTCGGACTTGGAGACAGCGTCTGATTACTCATCTTTCCGAACGCGGAGAACCGTTTGTGAAGAACGGCCGACTCGGGCTGCGGCCCGAAGGAATGATGTTGTCGCCCCATTTTCCGGGTTACGGCCTATATGGACCTCCGCCGCGAAACTATCCTCGAATTTCTGGAGTCAACGCGGGCTGATCGATCGTTCGAACCGTTGAACATCGGCGGCGGTATCAAGATCTACCAGCACTCCCGGATCATCAACAGGCACCGTGAGAATTGCCTGCTCATGATTGCCAAAAACTGCACGGAAGCCGACGTCGCCCTTCAGTTCTGAGACATCGCCAAAGACAGAGCGATCAAGCAGAACAGGATTTCCTCGACGGCCGTTGAATATGGGAATAACGATCTTCGGCCTTTTTCGGCGGTATTCATCAATAAGGATGTCAATCGTCCGCGGCTGCAAAAAGGGCTGGTCGGCGAGCACAATCAATGCAGCCTCGGCTTCAGGTGTTAGGTGCGCCAGCCCAGTCTGCAGAGAACTCGCCATACCATCGCGGTAGGACGGATTGACTACAACCTTCGCGTCGCCGAAAAGAACGTTCTGTTGAATGACCTCGGCCTCATATCCCAGCACGACCAGAATGTCGTCCATATGGGACTCGCGCAAAATGGCGAGGACACAATCGAGCATTGATTTTCCGCCGACAGGAACCAGGGGCTTGATTGCGCCCATACGGCTGGACGATCCTGCGGCGAGAACAACGGCAGATATTACCGAGTTATTGACGCCGCCATTCATTTCGTAGAACCCTGTCTTCTAAGCTAATGTAAATACCGATTGGTCTGCGGCGATATACTGCACACCAGTCGAGATTCAACAACACCCGCATGCTTTCTGAACCTGAAAAATCAAGCCGGCGCGAATTTATCGGCCACACAGCCGGGACCGCCGCCGGCCTCCTCATTCTTAAGCCGCACACGGTGCGCGGCTATCAAGCGAATTCTGCCGTTCGTATAGGATTGCTTGGGTGCGGCGCGCGAGGCACTGCGGTAGCCACCTCTTTTTCGAAGAACACGACGGCGCGGATAGTCGCGCTGGCGGACATTTTCCCAGACCAACTAGAAAAAGCTTTAGGCACATTTGGCACCCTCGCTAATTCATTGGGCTATAGCGGACCCGACCGTAAATTGACCTTTCGAGGCGCGCATGCGTACCAGGAACTTGCGGCATCGAACCAGATTGATGCCATTCAGATTTCGACACCGCCCTTTTTTCACGTCGAACATTTGGATGCCGCCGTCGCTGGAGGAAAACACGCCTATTGCGAGAAGCCCGTCGGCGTAGATATTGCACAGACCCAACGAGCGCTCCAAATCGCTGCACGCGTCGACGGCAAAGTAAGTATTGATGTAGGTTTTCAGATCCGAAGTGCGCCGCCTTTTGTTGAACTTGTGCGGCGCATTCATGGAGGCGCACTTGGCAAACTCGTGAGCATCTCCGCTCACTACTACGCGCCCGCGATTCAATACCCCGATCGTCCCGCGTCGATGTCTCACGATGAGCTTCGGCTGCGCAATTGGAACTGGGACCTGACTCTATCGGGCGATATCATCGTCGAACAGGACATTCATGTAATTGATATTTGCAACTGGGTTTTGCAAAGCCGTCCGCTCAACGTCTACGCAACCGGAGCGCGAAGTGTGCTCACGCACTTTGGGAATAACTTCGATAATTACCAAGTGAACTACACCTATCCGAACGATATTCACGTCAGTTTTGCGGCCAAGCAGTATGGCCCGGATCGTTTTTTCGACGTATCGGAACAAGTTTTTGGAGCCAAAGGTTATTCGGAATCGCCATATAGCGGACCGTTAAGAATCGTGGGAGACGACCCGTGGGAATGGAAAGCAGAGGCGCCCACCACACCAGGCGGTGCTCAATTTGCTGCGAATGGCGTGTTCTCTGACAATCTGGCGCAAGCTGATAGCGAAAAAGATAAGGGATTCATTGAGAGCATCGTAACGGGCAAGTTTCACAATCAGATTTCGTTAGGTGTTGAGAGTGCGCGGAGCGCAATGATGGCTCGAATATCGGCCCGTCAAAAGCGCGTAGTTAGCTGGGATGATCTGATGGCCAGTAACGAAACCTTCGATCTCGGTTTTGATGTAAATCAGTTTGTCTAAATCGGACGGTCATGCACGGAAGAAGAGCTTTTCTGGGAACGTTAGCAGCAGTTCCGGCCTATTTAGCCGCAGACGCATTGGGAGCAACTAATAATCTGCCGCGACTGGGCGTAGTGGTGAGCGCCACCGGCCCAGGCGGTCCTGACCAAGCGCTTGCCACGGTCCGGCGCTTCGGATTTCCGACCTGTCAGCTTCATGTGGGGCCTGCGCCTCCAGATCTCGCCACCCCAATCCGTAGCGCGTCGGCCAAATATCAAGTAGAGGTCACGGCGCTGATGACGCTGGGATCAGGGCGGATGGTATGGAACTTGCGCGAAGGGCCGGAAACAATCGGCATTGTGCCGCGAGCCACTCGGGCGGCTCGCATTGACGCTCTGAAACGAGCTTCCGATCTGGCGAAGGCTTGCAGCGTGAAAGCCATTCATACACACTGTGGGTTCATCCCAGAAAGCCCTAATGACCCGCTGTATGCTGAGGTCCTCGGTGCAATGGGAGACGTCGTCAAGTACTGTCGGGCAAATGGACAGACTTTCCTTTGTGAGACGGGGCAAGAGACGCCCATCACCTTACTTCGCGCAATTCAGGATCTCAAGCTTGACAATATCGCGGTGAACTTGGATTTGGCGAACTTAATCTTGTATGGGAAAGGCGAGCCTGTAGGGGCTCTGGATGTCATCGGAAAATACGTGCGCGGAATTCACGCGAAAGACGGTTTGTATCCAATGGACCCTTACGGACTGGGAGAGGAAGTGCCAATTGGACATGGCAAGGTTCGTTTTCCCGAAGTCATTCGCAAGCTCAAAGAGCTTTCTTATTCGGGACCAATCACGATCGAGCGGGAAATCACGGGAGCGCGGCAACAGACCGACATACGAGACTCTAAGGTCTACCTGGAGGAGTTAATTCGCCGCGAATACCTCGCTTAGATTTGGAGACTGCCGCGACACATACCGGTACTTAGGTTGAAATCCCAGCCGCCGCGCATAGTTGAGGATGTTTTCAAAGTCCAGGCTAATGGTCGCACCCGCTTTTTGGGTGACCTCGTCCTCAATCGGCAAGTCGAAGTCATCTGCGCCATAAAGGAGCCCTTCCAAAGCGCGCTCGTTTTGGGTCAAAACCGAAGTACGGATACGAACAATATTGTCAAGGTAAATACGTGAAAGGGCCAGGTGACGCAAGTATTCGCCAGTCGTCACCTCAATTCCGCCTAGTTGCGTGAAGTAGGGCTTGTAAGTCCAGCAAAGAAAACTAGCTAATCCACCGGTCTGGTCCTGAAAGTCGCGCGTGCGTTCCAGGTGTTCAAGGCGCTCGTCAATGGATTCATCGAAGCCGATGACCATCGTGGCGGTCGTCTTCAACCCGGCGTTGATCAGCGCACGCTGCGCTTCGAAATACTCCGCCACAGTGTATTTAAACTTGCTGTGCCGCGAACGGAAGTCTTCTGTCAGAATCTCGGACCCGCCGCCGGTGATCCAACGGACGCCAGCTCTCTGGAAGCGCTCGGCCGCCGAGCGGTAGTCTAGCTTGGCGTGATCGGCAAGATAGAGAAACTCAGCTATTGTCAACGCGTAAAATTCGAGAGCATCGCCGTAACGTTCCCGAATGGCACTGAACAAGTCACAATAATAAATTAGTGGCAGATGCGGGTTGAAGCCGCCGTTGAATGCCGCTAAATCTCCGCCTAACGCTAGTAATTCATTCAGCTTTTCGAAGACGGCTTCCCGGCTGAGCACGTAGCCACCATCTTGGTTCGGCAAACGGTAAAACGCGCAATAGTCGCACTGCGCTACACACACGTTTGTGTAGTTGATAATCCGCATGATCAGGTACGTGCATTGATCCGGCGGATGGTAGCGAGCCCGGACAGTAGACGCAAGCACACGCATATCCTCGTCGCTTGCATAAGACCAAAGGAAACGCGCTTCGTCTTTGCCGATGCGCCCGCCTGCGGCAATTTTAGCTTTGATCTCTGAAATGCGCGGCGAGGCCGAACTCACCTTCCTATTTTAGGAGGCTGCTCTTACTTTGTTTTCTGCTTTGCTAAGTCCTTCGCGCCGTCCAGATGCTTTTGCAACACCGGCAAGGCCGCATTTGCATACGATTGGATATCGGGACTTTTAGCCTCGGTGGCTTCCTTTTTATACTGGGTGATCGCTTTTTCGTGACCCACGATCATCTCGGAAATATATTTGTGGTCGAAAGCCGCCCCTTTGAGCTTTTCAAGTGGAGCCATCATGCGATCGTGCATGGCATCGAGTCCTTTAGGGACCGTCAGGCCCGCCTTCGTTGCAGCATCAGATAACTGCTGATAATCCTTGGTGTGATCGGAATTTAACGTCTGTGCGTAATCCTTCACACTTTGTTCGGCAGCTTGATCTTGTGCCACCTGCGCCAGATGGGCTTCCATCATGTCCGTCTGAGCAGCGGCATCAACAAACTTTTGATCCGCACTGGTGGAACTCGCTGCCTGGGCAAAGATCGGCACCGAGCATAACGCGCCCGCGACTAATGTATACAAAATAGGCTTCATGTTTTTTTACTTCCCCCGCTTTAATAGAGTCACGTGCGGCCATTCCGTAACTTATAGGATCGAAACAGAAATTTAATGAACGTTGACCCCTCGTAAGAAAACTAAGAGCTGGTGATTCCGCTCATATCCGCCCTGAGGCGCTCCTCGCCACGCGGATCGGTTACGAACTTCGACTTGCCGTGAGTTTTCTTGCCGGCTTCCGCCGCCGGCCTTTATTGAATATGAGTGTTCGTTCGCCTTACAGCACTTCTACTGCCTTTGACTTCCGCATACGAGCGTCGTGGGTGAGGAGCGGAATATCATGCGTCAGACTCGTGGCGGCGATGATTTCATCGGGGGGATCGGAGTGGAAGTCCAGCCTGGGAACATTCAAGCAGACTTGCCGCGTGATTGGCCAGACATGGACCTGATCCAACGCCGCCGCGAAGGTTTCATAATCCAGCCCGTATGCCAAACGCCCAAGTTGATGGAGTTTTGCAATTTCCCACAGTACAATTGCCGAAATACTCTACTCAGGGTCTGCGGTGAGGACGTTTCGTTCGCGTGCGGTGAGACTTCCTTCGAACGCTTTGATCAGAATGTGAGTGTCCAGATTCAGCATCCCAAGCAACTCCAGTCGAAAACAGATCGTCCTTTGGATTCGAGGCAAGGCCTTTCATGATCCCGACAAGATCAGAGCAGGACCTGGGAACAGGCGTGACCTTTGCCACCGGCCATCCGCGCTTAGTGACCAGAATGCCATCTGCCGGCAGTCCATCAAACAAGTGCAGACATTGCTCCCGAAAATCGCTGACACTCAAGCTCTTCATACCTCGAGTGTACAGGTTATTGTACATTTCACCCAAGAGGGCTCAAGACAGGCTCGGCACATTTGAATTTCCAGCAAAGAATCGAATCGATGGTGTCGGGACGGATATAGTTCTGGGCATAAAAGAGACGCGGAATGGTTGCGGCACCGTTTGCTACTTGCCGGCAGCGAGGAGGAGAGCTTCGTGGGAGAAAACCGCTTCGGGACGCTGGATGTTCTGGACGTGATCGTCAAAAAATTCTTTTGGCTGAGCAGGCAGGTGGCCGGGGTGGGCATAGCGGAGCAAAAGCCGACACCATGCTCAGCCCCAAACTCCAAATTGCTAATTTTAAGAGATTTTGGTCGGGGCGAGTGGATTCGAACCACCGACCTCCTGGTCCCGAACCAGGATAACAAACCAAACAAGATCCTTTGTTTCCAATAGGTATGCGCTTCCATCCGTCCGTTAACCGTCCAATATCTGCACCGTGCAGACCGATTTTGACCGCCAAAAAGGAAACGTTCATGCCCGAAATTCGTTGTCTCATTCAGGCGTCGATTCTTCAATTATTGCTTCGGTCCATCGATATATCCGCTTTCATCAGGTCGCGCTTCGCCGATCGCGTTCGGGCATGATGCCGCCCGCGAGTTGTTCCCGGTGGCGAGCGGGCGTGACAAGCGGCGGCCGACGCGTGATCACCGTTTGAACAGTTTCCTGAGTTTTTCCCAAGGCAGGCAGTTGAGAACGGAAGATTTTTCTAGGCCGGCTGGCCGCGCCTGATCTATACCGCACCGGATCAGGTCGAACTCGCGGGTGCTGTG
>DASREJ010000148.1:0-28075 GCA_035652115.1 Bryobacteraceae bacterium | reverse complement strand
CGGCCCGTGGTTAACACGCGCAAGCGGAAGGTCTGCTGTCGGCGTCCGTATTTAAGAAGATTCGAGTCGATCAGTCCCGGTGCGAACTCGTTCCGGTCCGCTAACGATCAAGCCTATCCTGATCCAAATATTCCGGCGGCACATCGTCGACGGGTACTTCCCGCGTTCGCACTTCAGAAACATCGGGCGTTGGGGCGTTCTCGATTCCACTAATCACGGAAGCTTCAAACGACTGGCCTTCTTCGACAAGTTCGTCGACGCTCTCGGAATCGACATCTTCGGCGGTGGATATTCCTTGCGTATCTCCCGCCTGTCCGCCCGAATTTGGTGGTCGCTCAACCGTTTCAGGTTTGGCAACTCCCGGACGTGAGGTCCTAGTATCGGATTTCTTCTTCATGCACCAATTTTCTCCTACGTTTGTTGCTCAATTTGAAAAGGCTCGCGACATAATCTGAGGCATGGATGCGGAAAATAGCAAGTGGAAGGATCGTGGCGTCAAGATCGTACGCGCCGGCGAGCTAGACACGAATACGCCACAGACTCAGGGAATGACTCGGGCCGCGGCGATCACGCACGCGCGCACAGGCGCCACCAAGCTTTGGGCAGGCACGGTGGTCGTGCAACCGGATGCGAAAACTGGGCCGCATCATCACGGTGAACTCGAAACCGTGCTGTATGTTGTGAGGGGCCGTGCACGTATGCGCTGGGGAGATCGCCTCGAATTCAGTGATGAAGCGGGGCCAGGCGATTTCATCTATGTCCCGCCTTACGTGCCTCACCAGGAGATCAATGCGCGGCGGGACGAGCCCTGCGAAGCCGTAGTTGTGCGCAGCGGCCAAGATCCGATAGTCGTTAACCTCGACATCGAAAGCCCAGAACCCGTGCACGCGCAGCCTGTGGAAACGCCATTTCATCCCAAGCCGTGACGCCGGCGTTATCCTTCGCGCGGAGCGACCAAAGGATCGACGCGACTCGCACCGCGTGCCGGTAGATAACAAGCGGGTGCCATAGTTCAATACGGCAACCCAATTTCTCGTCTGAATGTCTCTTAGGCCCGCGTATGAAAGCGGTAAAGGCGCACCTGATTCGGCTCCGCTCTCCCGTTTGGCCGCATTTATTGCTAAAAGATTGGCAGCATTGGGCACCGCATGTATACGCAGGTGTGTTTGCTCCCCCAAAAGTGACGACGTATGAAAAAATCGGCGCAAGCCATATGAACGATTGGTCCAAATTTCGCATCGCGCCAGACAGCCGGGTTCGGCTCAAGAACTTCCCGCCGGATGCAACCGGAGACGAGGACAAAGCATCAGCGCGCCGCAAGGTCCAAAAGCTACAAAAGCGTATGGACGAGCTGCAGTTCCAACTGTACGCGGAGCAAAAACGATCCCTATTGATTTGTCTTCAGGCTTCGGATGCAGGCGGGAAAGATGGCGTGGTGCGACACGTGATCGGCTCCATGAATCCGCAGGGATGCCGGGTCGTAGCTTTCAAGCAGCCATCGGCGGAGGAGCTGGCTCATGACTTTTTGTGGCGCATCGAACGCCAGACGCCGAGGCGCGGCGAAATCGTCATTTTCAATCGCTCTCAGTATGAGAGTGTGCTGGTGGTACGAGTACACGATCTGGAGCCCAAGAGCGTCTGGTCCAAGCGATACGACGAAATTAACGACTTCGAAAGACGGCTTGTGGCGAGCGGCACGCATATTTTGAAGTTCTTCCTGCACATCAGCAAAGAAGAGCAACTGAAGCGCTTCAAAGAGCGATTGAAAGATCCCGCTCGGCAATGGAAGATCAGCGAAGCGGATTACACGGAAAGAAAATACTGGGATGCCTATCAGAGCGCTTATGAGGACGCGCTTTCGAAATGCAGTACGGACCATGCGCCGTGGTTCGTAATTCCTTCCAATCACAAATGGTTCCGCAATCTGGTAATCACGCAGATTATTACGGACACCATGGAGAAACTCGGCATTCAACTTCCTAAACCAACAGTCGATCTGGGCGAGATCCGCCGCAAATACCACAAGCTGGAAGCCAAGAAGTAGCAAATCCGAAGCGTGCATCATTTATGATGAACGCAATGTTCACTCTTCCACTTTTATTCCTTTTGATGGGGCAGCAGAGTTCCCAGGCTCCTGCAGCCCAGACCCCGCCAGCACAGGCGCAAGCTCAGGTTTCGCGGCAAGTAACGCCCGCCCCTGCGGTACCGACGACGCCCGCCAGAGGCGGACGCGGAGGAGTGCCCGGTCCCGGCCCGGCGATTGGCGGAGAGATCGATGAGACGCCGGTTGTTACTCATCACACGATTAATGTGCGTGGAAAGACGCTGAACTACACAGCGACGGTGGCGCAGATGCCCTTGAAGAATCCTGAGGGCGAAACGGAAGCGCACATCTTTTATATGGCTTACACGTTAGATGGGGCCGAAACGGCCCGCCGGCCGCTGACGTTTTGTTTTAACGGCGGACCGGGGTCGGCTTCGATGTGGGTGCATATGGGAGGTATGGGGCCGCGCAGTCCCAGGCTGATGCCTAACGGCTCAATGGCTCCTCCACCTTACGAAATCAAAGATAACCAGGACACGTGGCTGGACATGACGGATTTGGTATTTATCGATCCCGTCGGCACTGGTTACAGCCGGGCGAAAAATATTGAGGTCGCGCGGCGCATGAACAGCGTACAGGGCGATATCCAGTCAGTCGGCGAATTCATGCGGCTCTATGTGACACGGAACAATCGCGAGCTTTCGCCCCTGTTCATTGCGGGAGAGAGCTACGGAACATTCCGCGCGGCGGGTCTGGCTGGTTATCTTGTGGACCGCGGACTTGCGTTCAACGGCATCGTGCTGATTGGAACGACGCTGAATCTGGAAACTATCTGGAGCCGCAGTGATGATCTGGTATATCAATTGGAACTTCCCACTTACGCGGCAGATGCCTGGTACCACAAGAAAGTCGCGGCGGATCTGCAGAGCAAGAGCTTGAAATCCTTACTAGATGAGGTGAAGGCGTTTTCCATGGGCGAATATGCGGCCGCATTGGCGAAAGGTGACGATCTTCCCCCAGCAGAGCGAAAAGCGATTATTGCGAAGCTGAACCGCTACACCGGAATTGATCCTGTTTACCTGGATGAGACAAATCTTCGCTTTGATGTTGCCCACTTTGCCCGTCAACTCTTGCGTAGCGAACACGAAACAATCGGACGCTATGATGGCCGGCTGACCGCAGCGGCTTCGCTGGACGTGGGCGAGACAAGCGAATTTGACCCTTCAAGCAGTGAAATTACGCCGCCGTTCACCGCAGTGTTCACGAACTACATACGGGCCGAGCTCGGCTACAAAACGGACATGTACTACTATCCGAGCGGCGGGATTCAACCGTGGAATTACGATGTGCAGAACGGTTTTGGCAACACGACGGCGGCATTACGAAACGCCCTAACGAAGAACCCATACATGAAGGTGCTGGTGGCGGCTGGTTATTACGACCTTGCCACGCCGTTCTTCGCGGTTGAATACACGTTTAGGCACATGGGGCTGAACCCAGATATGCACAAACGGATCTCGTGGGCCTATTATCAGGCTGGGCACATGCTGTATATTGACAGCGATTCGCACACGAAATTGCATCACGACGTGGGCGAGTTTTTATCAAGCGCGCTGCCCAAGACCGACATTCAATAACGAGAAGCGAGAGCGCCCGCACGATTAATGTGCGTTCTTGACTTCGCAGGAAGCATCGGTTAGAGTACTTCAACGACTCGAGGAGGTTCAATGGCGGACGACAACCTTGCAGGATTTTGGAAGGGCGTAGCCGTATCGCGGCTGTTTCAAGTGGTCATCTATGTATTTCTGGATGGAACTGACCAGAACTTGACCGGACGGTTCGAGGCCCAGGAACCGAGTGGACAGTCGAGAGACGGAAAGGTTACTGGGACCTTCGAAGGAGAAAGGGTCAGCTTTACCGACGACAGCGGATCACGGTTTATCGGAACCGTCGTTGGCGAAGGGAGCCAACGGATGATATACGGAACGTTGCAAGGCCCGACAGATCAATTTCCCACCGGGACATTGACATTGTTTTCCGCCAAAACTGAACTGTTCGCCTCGCACTACACGCCGTAAACAGTGTCGCAGTCGCGCCATGACGCAGGCTAAGCGCGAAGCTGCCCTCAAGCGAGCGGTGCATTTTCTTCTCGGGAAACGCTTGACGGACGATGGGGCAAATGGCCGTTACTGGCGAGATTTCAACGCCTATACGAACGAGAGCGACGAATGGGTGACTGCCTACACCGCCTATGCGTTAGCGGAAACAGAGCTGAGCGAAGGCACGCAAGCGGCTTGCGAAGCCTGGGAGTGGCTGATTTACGGCTCATGCCTACATGGTTCGGGACTTGGTTACAGCAGACTGAGTCCTCAAGATGCGGATTCTACCGCTTGGGGACTCCGACTTGCCGCAATGCTAGGGCGTTCCAAGGACACGTTTGCGAGAGAAGCTTACGATTTCTTGACCACCTTTGTACGGCCCGATGGAGGCATCGGAACTTTCTCGGCTCCAGGCGCCTTAGCAATCTGTCCGGGCAAGAACCCAAGCGATGTTGCCGGCTGGACTGCATCACATACCTGCGTCACCGGACCCGCGGCGTGGCTGCTTGAAATCGCCGGTGGCAACGCGTGCCGGTTTTTGGCTAACACACAGCAGAAGGCTGGATTTTGGCGTGCTTATTGGTGGGCGGACGACGAATATGCTACGGCACACGCTGTCGAAAGCCTGGCCGCAACTGGAGACTTTGACGAAGCAGTGCAGCGCGGCGCCAGTTGGCTGAAGGATCGCCACAGTCGCTCGTCGTTTACGCTTGCGCTGCAAGTTCTTGGGATGGCTAAAGGCGGCGAGCAGCACTTTGAAACTGCCTTGGACGATTTGCTTGCGCTGCAGAACGACGACGGTTCATGGCCACCCTCTGCACGGCTTCGCATACCCGCTCCCTTTCTGAAGGAGCCGCACCTTCAATGGAACTGGGATGAAGGCGGTAATGGCATCGGATGCATCATGGTTGATCATCGACGCGTTTTCACCACGGCAACCGCGGTACGAGCACTATCGGCATGCAGACGCCGCTAGCCGACTTTCTGGTTCAAGAACTAGGGCTCGCTGGATTCGCGCCCGATCCGCTGTTGATCAAGTTAGTAGCCTCCCGGATGGCGGATCGCGGAGCTAACGAGTTCCAGAATCTCCGCGGACGCTTAGGTGAGGTGGAACATTTGCGCTGCAAGTGCATGTATCACTTAGGCGTGGGCGCATCGTTGACGGAATTTCTTGTTGCGGGCTTACCACTATCGCGAGATGCGCGGCGCGAAGTAGCATCACTGGGCGGCATTGCTCATACGATCTATGCCGTGTTTGACACTCTTTTGGATACTTCCGGCAGCGTCCCGGAACTGTTCGGCGAACAGACTCGCCTTTCCGGCGATCCTGAAATTCGCAGTCAGCAACAGCTCGTGTTGGATCTGGTAAAGCTCTATTTCGCTAAGTTAAATTCGCTCCCGGAACTCAACGGCCGTATACAAGTGATGACAGCGCGAGCGATAGAACGGCTGTACCGAGCGGAACTGCACTCAGCCCAACCCGGCGACGTGACGTTCAGCACTTGGTGGCGTAAAAACGCGCTGCCAATCGTAATTATGGGGTTGCCGGGTTGGATTTCGGCGAGCGGCAAGAGTACCATTAGTTTCACGGAGCACCTGCTGTGGCTTGGGCGCGTCGGGGAGTTTTTTGGGTGGGTGGACGATTTCTCCGACTATGAGAAAGATCGCGCATCCGGTCAGGCAAACCGACTGAAACTAATGGAGAAGACGTCGCTCCGATCGTTCGCAAGAAACACCGCTACAAAAGGGAAAAGGATACTTCGATTGTGGGAATCGCGGAACGACGACCCGGCGACCCGGAACACCTTCACAGTCGTCGTGTGGACGTCGTTAGTTCCACCCACAGCCACTACACAATATCGCGTTCCCGAAGCGGAGGCCGGCGTTTCTGGGTTATCGCACTCGCAATAGTCGCCTGCGAACTCTTCATTTGGGGCTTTGCAATCGCTTCGATTGCGGCTCATCATGGCACGTCATCGGATCCCGGCTGGCGTAGTGAACTTCAAGGCGGTGCTTGGATTGTTAGCGAAGTAGACCCGCACGGGCCTGTTGCCGCTACGTTGCACGTTGGAGATGAAATCCTTCGTGTCAACGGAAAACCGCTCAGTTGGCTTGGCCCAGGCTTTAGAGCACTCGGCACGTATCCTGGCAGCACTTACTCGGTAGAGGCTAAGCGCAACGCGCAAACTTTTTCTTTTCGTCTAAAGATGGGCGCGGTCCGCGACAATGTGCTGCTGGATACCGGACCGAACTTCTTCATTTCGTCGCTCCTGTTTTTGTCGGGATTATGGATATTGTTTGGCGGTCCTGGAAACATCACCGCGCGGTTGGGCAGCATCAGCTTTCTTGTTGCCAGCCTAGCGATACTGGGCACGGTTTTCGAAGACCATCCAGGGTGGAGTTCGCTAACGGCATGGATCGCTATCCTTCTGGCAAGAATTCCCCGGCCGGTGGTGCTCGTTTTCGGCTGGGATTTTCTTTCGCGTTTTCCGCAGAGCATCAAAGAAGGCAGCGCCGCTCGCCTCCTGCGGTACAGCTTTTACGGCATAAGTATCGTTCTTTGGCTAGCGATCAACGTACCGGTCGCCGGCGAACTGTTCAACTTACCGAATTTTCCACTGTTGAGCAGTATTGTCTGGCTGGGTTGGGAAGGGCCATTCGGACAAGATCCCAACGCAATTTTCGATGGCTTGATTAGTTTGGGCACGTGCTACGTACTGATTCGAAACTACAGGCTGCTGACGGACGCAGGCTCACGGCGCAAGATACGTTGGGCCGCGGCAGCTTACGGGCTGGGCGCGATTTGTTTACTTTCTCTGCGTCTTTTGCAGTTGGTGGCCAGTGCTTCGACAAATCCGTTTTGGGGAACGGCTGCCAACGTCGCTGATGCGGCGATGATTCTTGCAGTGGGATTGCTTCCTATCGCGCTGACGTACGCGGTGGTGAAGCATCGCGTGCTTGGGGTACGGCTTGTTATCCGTCGCGGCTTGCAGTACCTACTCGCCAAAAACGTTCTGCGATTGATTGTTTTCGCACCAGCTTTGATTGTGCTGGCCCAGATCTTGCGAGAACCAAACGAAAGCATCTCAGATTTGGTGTTTCGGAGTTCCTGGCGCTTTTATCTGCCATTGATGGGAACCGCGGCATTCAGTTTGCGCTACCGCCGGCAACTAAGCAAATGGCTTGACCGCCGGTTCTTTCGCGTTGCCCTTCAAGAAGAAGAAGCATGGGTGGCATTGGCTGAGAGCATGAAGGCCGCTACAACCGAGAGCGAATTGGCCGACGCAGTTGCACATCAATTCGAGATGGGTCTGCTGGTGGATGGAGTCCACATCTTTTTTCGTTCGGCATCCGATGGACGCTTGCACGCTACATTGTCACGCTCGCCGCGCGATACGCAGTTACTATGCAACGAACTTGAAGAAAATCGCGCGCTTGCGTTGGGCCGCGATTCTGTCTTGATAGTTTCCGAAACACCTGCAGGTTCCGATGAAGCAGCAGCAGAGAGAGAGGAAGAGCTATTGGTTGTTCCGTTACTCGGAAGCGATGGGCGGAATCTGGGGGCGTTTGTACTTGGCCCGAAGAAATCGGAAGAACCTTACACGCGCAAAGAGCGGGAACTTCTGCAGGCGGTAGGGGCCCAAGTTGCAATGGCCTGCGAGGTATTGCGCCTGAAGCACAGCATCGATCAAGAGAGCAGGCGCCGGATCGCGGTTTTAGGACGACTGGACCGCGAGAATATTCAGTTGCTCAATGAGTGCTTGAAATGCGGGAAATGCTATGACTCATCGGTGCGCAAATGCACGGTGGATGGAACACCACTTGAATTGACGTTACCGGTGGAGCGAGTGATCGTCGGCAGATATCGCTTAGATCGGCGCCTTGGCGCAGGAGGAATGGGTGTTGTTTATGAGGCTGTAGACCTGCGCTTAGACAAAGTCGTGGCGGTGAAAATCATAACGGGCGAGCTATTTGGCAACAGGCAGGCGCTGATCCGTTTCAAGCGCGAGGCGCAAGCAGTAGCTTCACTTCGACATCCAAACATTGTTGGCGTCCATGACTTTGGTCCGCTGCCGGCCGAAGGAGCTTTCCTCACTATGGACCTTGTGAAAGGCTTTTCGTGGCGAAGGCACCTAAATACTGCCAGCGCTCTGGCTCCGGAACGTGTCGCAAGCTGGATCGAAGATCTTTGCTCTGGCGTCGCGGCCGCTCATGGTTCCGGAATTGTGCACCGCGATCTGAAGCCAGAGAACGTCATGATTTCAAATGATGGCGAGCGCGAGACGGCGATGATCTTGGATTTTGGCTTGGCTAAATTGCACCTGGACTCCGAGAAAGACGGTACGGTTTCTGTTACGGGAGCGGTGTTGGGCACGCGAGCCTACATGTCGCCCGAACAGCGCGCTGGGGAAAAGGTAGGGACCGCCACCGATATCTATACGATCTCAGTAATGACACTCGAGACGTTGTCCCGCTTGGGACCGCCGAACGCAGGGGCGACCGCGTTTTGGGCCGATAATGCGCTCGCACGGATTGTGGGCCCTGACAGTAGTCTGCGGGCCGTCTTGCGTTTGGGATTGGCGGAAACCCCCGAAGCGCGGATTCAAAGAGTAGAGAAACTAGGAAGCCTGCTTGCCGCTGCGATCCGGTTGGAGAGACCTATTTCTCCAGTCATTTCAGGATCTGATGACGCCGAAACATTGAGCATGGGAGCGATCAATTGATCGGCTAAAATCCGCAACGACCGAGGTGTCAGAATCCCTTCACTACACCGTCAATTTTTCGCAGGCGTTTTAGAAATTCTGGGAGTAAGCCAAGATGTAACGCGTTAGCGCCATCTGAAAGCGCTTGAGTAGGATTCTCGTGAACTTCTACGAATACACCCGAAACTCCGACCGCAATCGCGGCGCGGGCGAGCGGTTCGATGAATTGCGGTTGACCGCCGGAGGTTTTGCCGGAAGCACCGGGAAGTTGAACGCTGTGAGTGGCATCGAACACGACGGGGTAACCGGTGCTCGCCATGATGATAAGCCCGCGCATGTCTACGATCAAATTGTTGTAGCCGAACGAAGAACCGCGCTCGGTAAGAATAATGTTCTGATTGCCGGTGCTTGCGATCTTTTCAGCAGCATTCGCAATATCGCCGGGCGCAACAAACTGGCCCTTTTTGATGTTGACCGCGCGACCCGTCCTGCCCGCCGCAACCAGCAGATCCGTTTGACGACAAAGGAAAGCTGGAATTTGGAGAATGTCGGCCGCTTCGGCGGCGATTTCGGCTTGCGCTGGCTCGTGAATATCTGTGAGGACGGGAATGCCTAGATCGCGCACCTTTTTGAGAATGCGAACACCTTCGAGGACACCGGGACCGCGATAGGAAGAGACACTGCTGCGGTTCGCTTTGTCGAATGACGCTTTAAAGACAAACGGCCCCGCGATTTCGCTAATCTGCCGCGCCAACCCCAGCACGTGCTCCTCGCTTTCGATAACGCAAGGGCCCGCGATAAGCGAAAAAGGCGAATCGTTCGCAAACACTAATTGTGGTGAATTTGGGGCGCCGATGGAAACCCGTCGGCTCATTGGGCATGCGCGTAAACAATTGTTTCAGACTGCTCTTGCACTCGCAATTTTTGATCTTTGTTCCGCAGTGCAGCCCCCAAGAATGCTGCGAATAGCGGATGCGGTTCGAGCGGCTTCGATTTGAACTCAGGATGGAACTGGCAACCGAGATACCAAGGATGATCCGGAATTTCGCAGATTTCGACATAGACGCCATCCGGGGTTGTACCCGTAATGCGCATGCCATGTTCCGTCAGGATCTTCTCGTATTCGCGATTGAATTCGTAGCGATGACGATGACGCTCGCTGATGTCCTGCACTCCGTACGCGCGTTCCGCAAAACTGCCGCTAACTAAATGGCAGGAATAAGCGCCGAGACGCATGGTACCGCCAAGTTCATCGACCCCTTTTAGTTCACGCAATTTGAAGATCACGCGATCCGGGGCCGCAGGGTTGAACTCAGTGGAATCCGCGCCGGAAAGTCCGCAGACATTACGCGCAAATTCAATGACCATCGTTTGCATGCCAAGACAGATGCCAAAGTATGGAATTTTGTCTTCGCGTGCGCAGCGTATGGCATGCAGCATTCCTTGAATACCACGCCGCCCGAAGCCGCCCGGTACCAGAATGCCGTCAAAGCGGCAAAGATAATCGCGGCACTCCGGCCATTGCATCTGCTCAGCTTCAATCCATTCGATATTGACGCGTGCCTGGTGCGCAATACCGGCGTGCAACAAGGCTTCCTTCAGACTTTTATAGGAGTCTTCGTACTCCACATATTTGCCGACTAAGCCTATGCTGACTTCGCGAACGGGATTCTGCATGCGATGGAGCATTTCGATCCAGCGCGAGAGGTTACGCGGACCGGCATCCATGCGAAGCATGCGGAGAATAGTCTCATCTACGCCCTGTTCGGCAAAGAGCAGCGGAATTTCATAGACAGAGCGCACGTCTCGGGCAGTGACAACGCTTTTCACGTCGACGTCGCAAAAGAGCGCAATCTTTTCCTTGACCTCCTCCGGTAGCGGACGCTCCGAACGGCAAAGCAAAATATCCGGTTGAATACCGATGGCACGCAACTCTTTAACGCTGTGCTGGGTGGGTTTAGTTTTCAGTTCTTGAGCTGCCGCAATCCAGGGGACCAGAGTGAGATGTATGAAAAGCGTGTTATCGCGGCCTTCTTCATGGCGCATCTGGCGAATGGCCTCGATGAAAGGGAGCGATTCGATATCGCCGACGGTGCCGCCAATCTCAATGATGGCCACGTCGACATCGGCAGCCACCTTGCGGCACGCAGCCTTTATCTCATTCGTAACGTGCGGAATTACCTGCACCGTCTTGCCCAGGTAGTCGCCGCGGCGCTCTCGGGTAATGATGTTTTCGTAGATGCGGCCGGAGGTTAGATTGTTGCTTTGTGTCAAGGGCGCGTGCGTGAAACGCTCATAGTGGCCCAAATCGAGATCGGTCTCTGCGCCGTCGTCAGTGACAAAGACCTCGCCGTGCTGAAACGGGCTCATGGTTCCCGGATCTATGTTCAGATACGGATCAAATTTCTGAAGCGTGACACGGAGCCCACGGCTTTCGAGAAGACATCCGATGGATGCTCCCGCGATTCCCTTCCCCAAGGACGAAACGACACCGCCAGTGACGAATATGTACTTAGGCATAAGTTACCTTCAAGAGCCCCTCCTGTTCATCAGCTATAGCCAACCGCCTCCGCGGAAACTGAAAAAAATCGATTGACGCGTTCAAGATCTTCTGGGGTGTCAACGCCTACAGATTCGTATTCGGTCTCTACGACACGAATGCGAAAGCCATTTTCAAGAGCGCGAAGCTGCTCTAAGCGTTCGGCCTTTTCCAACGGGCCCACCGGCAGATCGGGATAGCGCCGCAGCAGATCGCCGCGATAAACATATAGACCAATGTGCTTGAAATAGACGGGGACGTCGCTGCGACCGTCGCGCTCATAAGGAATAGGACAACGCGAAAAATAAATAGCGTCACCAGCGAGGTTGGTGACCACCTTAACGACGTTTGTGTTGAGAATGTCAGAGGGATCGTCGATACGTTTCTTTAACGTGCCCATCGACACTTCTTCATCGCCATGAACAGACAAGATGGCGGCATCGATTGCTTCCGGGTCTATGAGCGGCTCATCGCCTTGAATGTTGACGTAGATGGAAGCTGGTTCCGAGTGAGCGACTTCCGCAAGCCGGTCTGTGCCGGATGGATGATCCGAATTGGTCATCCTCACGCGGCCCCCGAAGGCGCGCACTGCATGGGCAATTCGGTCGTCGTCGGTTGCGACCAGGACATCCGTCAGATACCGCGACATGTGGGCACGTTCATAGACGTGCTGCACCATCGGCCTGCCGGCAAGTGAAGCGAGAGCTTTTCCAGGAAAACGAGAGGAGGCAAATCGGGCGGGGATAATGCCCAAAATCCGCGTCCGCACGACTGAGTATAGCACGCAGTTTTGCGTGTCAGAAGCCCGTCACGCTTGGTTATCGCGAATGCCACGGCGGGCGATTCTGGCTAGGCGATACGTTCCATCTGCACGTCTTCCTATTGTTCGGAGTTGTATTGTTCGGAGCCGTGCTCTTCGGCCGACTGCTCTTCGGAAGACTCGCTATGGTCGGATGTAGAACCGGCCGCGCGCTCCGCTTTTCGTTGCAGACGCTTTGCGAATTTTTCCTGTTGCCGCTCTCTTCGTTCCTGTTCTTTTTGACGCTTTTTGAAAGTTTGTGGACCACGGCCGGGCATAATTTTCCCTCCAAAAGAAAAGGCTGCCTGCAAGGCCGATAAGCCAAGCTAAGCAGCCGCAGTAATTTGATTTTATCGCGCCGGCGAAAAAAACCTTACCAGCGAGGACCACGCCCCCGGCCGCGGCCGCCGCGATTGCCGGAGTTGTTGTGCTGGCCGCCATAGCCACCACCCGACGGCTTAGGACGAGCTTCGTTGACGTTCATTGCGCGACCGTGCAATTCGACGCCATTCAGATGCGCAATTGCATTCTGAGCCGCTTCCCCGTCGCTCATTTCCACGAAGGCGAAGCCGCGTGGTTGGCCGGTTTCCCGGTCAGTGACGACATTAATTCTTTCTACGTTGCCGTACGCCCCAAATGCATTTTGGAGATCGGCTTGTGTTGCTTGATAACTGAGATTTCCGACAAATATGTTGGTCACAGTAGGTCCTTTTCAGATGTGAATTATCTTTGTCTGACTGCTTCTAGGTAATCGCTCGGCGACGCTTGGACGCGGTTTGAAATTTCTGGCCTGGGTAAACCCAGTACCGCTTAGGCTGCCAGATTCTGACCAACTCAGCGGAAAGAACAATAGCGGCCGGAAGGCACTCGAATGAAAAACGGATGCGGGGCAAAGACAAACGTATGATAGCAGTTTTTCTTAATCTTTGGAAAAGCTAATCCATTTTCGCACTGGGAACGGGGAACCGAAAAGCGCCAGTCGATAGGGGCGGGCGGGTAAGCAACTGAAACGGTTATCCGATACGTCTATCTAATTTAGGATGCATTCCGATGGCTCGCGTCCCGCAGCCAAGCCGTTGGTTCGCCGGCCTCCGACAGAGTGGCAGGCATTGCTCGATTCCACCGGGGAAGGTATCTTCGGGATCGATGTACAGGGCAGATGCACTTTCGTGAACCGGGCTGCCGCGGAGTTGTTAGGTTACACCCCGGACGAAATGGTGGGCCGCAACATGCATGGCCTCATCCACCATACACGTCCGGACGGCACAGCATATCCGGAAGCGGAATGTCCTATTTTCCGTGTGGTGCACTCGAAACAAGCCACACGATCAGACAATGAGGTTCTGTTTCGAAAAGACGGCAGCAGCTTTCCGGCGCAGTATTCATCGTCACCAATCCGCCGAGGCAGGGCGACTGCAGGCGCTATTGTCACCTTTTCAGACATTAGTGGACGCAGAAGAGCTGAACAACGGCTACAGATGCAGTTCACGGTGAGCCGTCTGCTGACGAAGGCCAGCCGCTTAGAAGAAACGTCGCGGGCGCTTCTGGATGTAATTGGCATGAGTCTGGGCTGGGAGGCGGGATTCCTGTGGTTGCGGACAAGAGCGGAGCAGCGCCTTCAGTGCGCGCAGATGTGGCGCATCGCCGGATTCTTCAGTACACAGTTTGAAGAAGCCACCTGTGCAAATCGATATGAGCGCGGTGTAGGTCTTCCTGGCCGAGTTTGGGAACAAGAGACGGTTGTGTGGATTCCTGATTTGTCGGTGGATTCGGCGCTTCTGCACAACCGAAACTTCGAAGCTGAACAACTGAAGAGCGGCGTGGGTGTCCCCATTCTCGACCGGGGAGACGTAGTAGGAGTCGTGGAATTCTTTACGCGCGAGGTTCGAGAGCCCGACTCAGACTTGATTGCGACCCTGCTCTCCATCGGTAGACAGATAGGGCAATTCATTCAAAGAGCGCGCGGAGAGGAGGCGCTACGGGCCAGCGAAGCGCGTAAGGCCGCAATTTTAGAATCTGCGCTTGATTGCATTATCACGATCGATGCCGCAAGCAAGGTAGTAGAGTTCAACCCCGCCGCTGAGCGAATCTTTGGGTATTCAAAGGCGGAGGCCATCGGGCGGTCGCTTCCCGAATTAATCATCCCGCCGGCGCTGCGGGCAAAGCATTACGAAGGGATGAAGCGCTACCTGGAAACGGGAGAAGGACCGATTCTCGGACAGCGCGTCGAAGTAGCAGGGATGAAGGCCGACGGATCGGAGTTTCCAGTGGAACTTGCTGTTACCCGTCTCGCTTACGAAGACACACCCTTATTCACCGCTTACATACGCGATCTTTCCGACCGGCAGCGTGTGGAGCGAGCGCTGAGAACATCAGAAGGACGCTATGCCGCGCTCTTTGAAAACATTATCGAGGGCGTTTATCAGGTGGATCCTGACGGCAATTTCTTGACAGCAAACCCTGCATTGATCCGGATGCTCGGCTTCAGCACCCTGCAAGAACTTCGTGCTGCCGGCACGATGCACAAGCTGTACGCGGATCAATCGGAGCTTGCGCCGCGGCTGGAAGAATTGAATGGCGCTGGAGAGCTGCGCAATGCGGAATTGACGCTGCGCCTTCCGAACGGCGAAACGTTGGTGGTTTTGGAGAACTCGCGCGTGGTGCGCGACAACAACGGAAATGTCCTTTGCTATGAAGGCACTCTAACCGATATCACCGATCGCAAGCGCGCGCAGCAAGAGTTGGTAAAGGCAAAGGAGGCGGCAGAGCGGGCGAATCGCGCGAAAAGCGATTTTCTCGCCAACATGAGCCATGAATTGCGCACGCCGTTGAACGCAATCATTGGCTACAGCGAGATGCTGCAAGAGGAAGCCGAAGATCTAAAGATGGAATCCCTGGCTTCCGATCTCAACAAGATCGGAACAGCCGGGCGGCATCTGCTGGCGCTTATCAATGATGTTCTGGATGTGACCAAGATTGAAGCCGGCCGCATGCAACTTTACCTGGAATCGTTTGACGTGCACGGCTTGATCGGCGAAATTGCGGACACGGTTAAGCCGTTGCTGGACGCAAATCACAATGAACTCGAGATCGATATAGCCGGCGATCTGGGAACGATGTATGCCGATCTGACGAAAGTCAAACAGAGCCTGTTTAATTTACTCTCAAACGCGGCTAAGTTTACCTCTTTTGGGCGCGTGACGCTGGAGGCGCGGCGCGCGACGACGGGCGATTCTGATGAGGTTCGGTTTTGCGTTTCCGACACCGGCATTGGCATTGCTCCTGAAAAGGCGGAGAAGATTTTCGACGCATTTTCTCAAGGCGACATCTCCACTGCGAAGCTATACGGCGGCACCGGACTGGGGCTGGCGATTACCCGCCATTTCTGCCGGATGATGGGCGGGGACATCACGGTCCATAGCGAACTCGGCAAAGGATCGCGCTTTGAAATGGTGCTGCCGATGAAAATGCCGGCCCCGCAGGAATTGTCTCAACCATCGTTTAGTCAAGCGCCGAACGGGATGCGCCCAGTGCTGGTGGTGGATGATGATGCGCAGGCGCGCGAACTAATACGCCGCTCCTTGGAACGGGAGGGAATTCCCACCGTAGAAGCGCAAAACGGCAGGGCGGCACTCAGTCTGGCCCGCGAGCTGAAACCTGCGGCGATCACACTCTACGTCATCATGCCCGACATGGATGGCTGGACCACCTTGAGCACGCTTAAAGCGGACCCTGCACTGCGCCACATTCCGGTCATCATGACCACGGTTTCCGACGATCGCGCACTAGGCTATGCGCTGGGCGCTTCGCACTACATCACGAAGCCGATTGATCGCGAGAGGCTGGCGGCAATCCTGTCGCACTACCGGTGTCTTCGACCGCCTTGCCCCGTGCTGGTTGTCGAAGACGATTCGGCCAGCCGCGACCTTTTGAAAAGCATTCTAGAACGCGAGAATTGGTCGGTAGTGACCGCAAGTAATGGAGCGTTGGCTCTACAGCGCTTAGAAGAGCAGCACTTCGAACTCATTCTATTAGACCTTCTGATGCCGGAAATGGACGGCTTCGAATTTACGCGCATACTGCGCGAGAAGGAGGAGTGGCGATCCATTCCGATCATTGTCGTTACGGCAAAAGACATGACAGACGAAGACCGCAGACGTTTGAACGGCGATATACAGGGCGTTCTTGCCAAAAGCGGATTGAGCCGGGAGGAGCTTATCAACGAAATACAAACGTTGGCCGGAGCCAACAAGTGAAATGCCAAGAATCTTGCTAGTGGAAGACAATGATTTCAACCGCGATATGTTATCGCGGCGGTTGAGGCGGCGCGGTTATGAAATTATCGATGCCACTGATGGAGAAGAAGCCGTTCGGCTCGCTGGCACACAAAATCCGGACTTGATTCTGATGGACATTAATCTTCCCGGCATGGACGGCTGGGAGGCAACAAGAAGAATTCGAGCGAATGGCGCTACGGCTTGCCTACCAATCATCGCTCTTACTGCCCACGCCATGGCGGGTGACCGAGAGAAGACCATCAACGCGGGATGCGACGAATATGAAACGAAGCCTGTAAACTTCGAAGCTTTGCTTTCAAAGATGGAAACATTGCTCGGCGTCCGAAAGCCTGTGTGAACACAGCATGAGCATGGACACTAGAACCGAGTTTTCACGGGAGGCGTTAGCCGAACTCAGGCACCGGCTGCGAACACCCTTGAACCATATTCTCGGGTACAGCGAAATGCGGCTGGAAGATGCTGGCACATTGCCGGAAGCGGCAGTCGAGCAGTTCCGACTCATTCAAAGCAACGGCCAGAAGATGCTGAACGCTTTGCAAGAGTTCCTAAGTAGCGAACGCGGAGTTTCGGCGCAAGAAATCGACCAGTTTCGGAACCAAATAATCGAGCCTCTTCATCGCGTCTCACATGCCGCCGGAGCGATTCTGGCAAAGGGACCGCGAGAGCTAATGGCGGATGTGCTGCGAATTGCGAAGGGCGTGGCTGAACTCCTCGACTTCACTGAAGAACCGATTGTTGTCGGGCGCCATGTATCGCTTCGATTAAAGTCAGACCCCGCGCCGGTCAAGGGCGCGCGGTTGAAAGCTTCCATCCTGGTGGTGGATGATGACGAAGCGAATCGCGACATTTTGTCGCGTCAGTTACAACGGTTGGGCTTCGACGTTGTGAGCGCGCGCAGCGGCCCCGAGGCACTTCGTTTATTAGAACGGCGGCGCTTCGATATCGCCCTGGTGGATTTTATGATGCCGGAGATGGATGGACTGGATGTTCTCGAGGCGATCAAGGAGATCCCCGATATCAGCGGCATTCCAGTCATCATGATCTCAGCGCTCGACGACCTTTCTGGTGTTAGCCGTTGTATTCAGCACGGCGCGGACGATTATTTATTTAAGCCGTTCGAGCCCGTTCTTCTGAGCGCTCGTATACGCGCGGCGCTCGAAAGAACGCGCCTCCGGCAACAGGAGCGCGAGCGCACAAAAGAGTTGGAGCAGATGAGCCAGGAACTCCAGCGCTCAAACGAGGACCTGAAGCGCTTCGCGTGCGCGGCATCGCATGATTTGCAAGCTCCATTGCGGACCATTACTACTCATTTGCAACTGCTGGAACGGCGCGTGGGAAAGCGGATGGAGCCCGCTGATCTAGATCTACTTCGCTTTCCGGTGCAGGCCGCGATACGGATGAGCCAACTGATCAAAGACTTACTGGTCTATTCGCAAGTCAGTACGGAAGACCGCGAAATCAGTCCCGTTTCCTGCAATGACGTTCTGGCGAGCACACTGGAAGACTTGGGATCCGCCATCGCTGAATCCCACGCGACCATTACGCATGATCCGCTACCAACCGTGCTGGCGGACCCGGTGCAGCTTCGGCAACTGCTTCTCAATTTGATCGGCAATGCGATCAAATATAGGAGCGAACGGCCGCCGCACATTCATATCGGCGCCAAGCGCGAGTTCGCCTGCTGGCATTTCACCGTGTCTGACAACGGTATCGGGATACCGCCGCAACACTTGAATGAGGTTTTCAGCCTTTTCAAACGCCTGCACGGCCATGATGTGCCGGGAACAGGCTTAGGCCTGTCGATCTGCAAGCGGATCATGGAGCGTTTGGGCGGACGTATTTGGGTGGAATCCAGGGAGGGGCAAGGTTCAATTTTTCACTTCACGATTCCTCATGAAGATCCCCACCAAATTCCCAATGAGGCGGCGTGAAGCGTGAGACCAAAAACACTTGATCTTCCGCCGATTCAAACTTCCGTGATAGCTTTCACTCGCCCGTTCTTGATTGCCTGAACCAGAGTTGCATGATCTTTTTCCGAGCTGATCGCCATACGCCGCGACCGACTGCGGGACCCGTGACGCTGTAACGCTGGATCCTATGCCGGCGCTGTTATGGTAGCGAGGAACAAAAGCGTTCCGATTGCAAGCACATCCGCTTTTTTGACCATTTCCCTGTTGACAGAGCAGTATTTGAGGCCTAATCTCTTTAGAAAGCCTGGAGGGTGGAAATGGGGAACCGCACTCGGTTAGCCTCCGCAGTTATCTTAATCGCACTGAGTTCCGTCCGCATATGCGCGCAGGTTAGCACTTCCGCGATTACCGGATTAATCACAGACAGCTCGGGGGCCGCCGTTCCCAATGCCGCTATAGAAGCAAAGGAAGAGGGCACCGGGGTTACTTATCAGGGCTCTTCCAACTCAGCCGGCAATTATTCCTTCAGTTCCTTAGCGCCCGGACCGTATACGATCACCGTCACCAAGCCGGGTTTTGCAAAATCCGTAAGCGTTCACAACATCCTCACGGTGGGGCAGCCGCTGGTGGTGGATGTCGCGCTGCGAGTGGGCTCAAGCAGCGAGATCGTGCAGGTAGAAAGCAGTTATGAACGTATTGAGACGACAAATGCGACGGTCAGCGACGTTGTCACTGGCGCGCAAGCAGTCAGTCTTCCGCTGAACGGCCGCAATCCCCTAGCGTTGCTCACGCTGGAACCGGGAGTCGTGCAGCGCACGAACTCGAATACAGGGTCTGGCACACACGTATTTGGCTCACGGGACCGTGCGCACAACGTGACGATTGACGGCATTGACGCGAACGAATCCACGGTGCCGAATCCGCAATCGAACCTTCAGCGTTTACAGCCGGATGACGTGCAGGAATTTCGAACCGTAACCTTAGACGCTACCGCCGAAAATGGCCGTAATAGCGGCGCTAACGTCATGGTTGCGACTAAAGCGGGCACTAATGCCTTTCATGGTTCGGCCTTCTACTTTAACCGCAATACAGACTTCAACGCCAACGAATGGTTTAACAACGCGTCCCACGTGGCTCCGCCGCAATTGAAGCTGCATCAATATGGCGTCGATATTGGCGGTCCGATCATCAAGAACAAAACGTTCTTCTATTTCAGCGTCCAGCCGAATCTCATTCTGCTGAGCCAACCGATAACGGCAGCGTTCGGCACAACGCCCATGGTGTACACATCGGTGGCCCGAACCGGTATCTTTCGTTTCGTCCGCGGCACCGTCACCGCGAACGGCAAGAGTTATACCCGTAACTCCACCGCCTTGGTAGACGCAAGCGGGAATCTTCTGCCGGGAATCGCCGCCTGCAGCGCCGCCAACAGATTTGAGAACTGCGTAGATTCGTACAGCATCTTTGCGAATGACCCATTGCACATAGGGGCGGATTCCGCGACGCTCGCGCTGATCAACAGCGAACCATTGCCCAACAACTTCGCATCTTCCGGCGATGGCTTAAATACCGCGGGCTATAGTTGGAACCCGCCCTCAAAGTTCACCGGGCCGCAGTACATGGGCCGCGTGGACCACACGTTCGGGCCGAACGATAACATTTTCGTGCGCTGGCTGCAAAACAGCTACAACACCCAAGAAGGAGATTTCACCAACGACCGGCCGATGGTATTTCCGAATTTTCCGCCACTGGGTGAAGTGGACCGGATCGGACGAAATCTCGCCATTAGCTACCGTCACACATTTTCGCCCACGCTGGTCAACGAGTTGACCCTCGGGTTCAATCGCTTCGCATTCGACTTTACGTTCGGCGAATCGAATCCGAATTTTGGCAATCCGAGCAAGCTCCCGCCCTGGGGAGATCAATGTCTTTTCGGATCGTTCATCAACATCACGGCGCCCTACTGTATTTCGCCGCACACGGCGCGCGCGGTCACTACGCCACAGTTGGTAGACAACGTTACGAAGGTTTGGGGCAACCATTCCTTGCACGCCGGGATCAATTTCCGCTGGTATATCCACAACGACAGCCGAGGATTCTTTGGTAGTAAAGCGGTGGTGCCGTGGGTCTCTTTCAACGCAACGCAGCGCACCGGAAATTTCAACAACATTCCAGGGACAATTGGCGGAGATGCGGCCACAACACCGTATTCAGGTGACATTAACACTCTGCAGCAGGCTATTGATGAGTTATCCGGCATTCCTTACCTGGTTCAGCAAGGATATCTCGCCAACTTCAATACGAATCAATATCAGCCATCGCGTTATGCAACTGTATACACGCGCTTGCATCAGTACGACACCTACATATCGGACGAGTGGAAGGTACGCCAAAACATTACGGTTAACGCGGGTGTGAGATGGGAATATAATCCGCCGCCATACGATGCGCAGCAGACGCTCGTGCCTAACCTACCCATCGATGGCTCTCAAGGTCCAGTGACGTTCGTGAAGGCTTCCAGTTGGTTCAAGAACAGCAATATTAAGGCCGTTGCTCCACGTGTAGGCATCGCGTGGTCGCCCGATCAAAAGACTGCCGTGCGAGTTGGCTACGGCATGTTCTTTGATACGCTGTCCAGCTTCCAGGTGACCGCAATGGCGGGTCTGATGCCGGGATTTCTGCAGAACTGCACTTCGACAATCGATTCTAGCGGCAACATCAGCACTACTTTCGGCTGCGCGACGCCGAGCGGGATGACAAATCGCATTTCACAAGGATTTCCATTGAGCATTGCTGCGCCGAGCATTGCTCCTTCGGCGGCGCTGGCGCCGCCCGCTCAGCCTTATAATCTCGCGCCGGCGGTTGGCGCCTTCGATCCGAACCTTCAAAACCCGACCGTTCACGAATGGGACTTCACCATTCAACGCGAACTTCCCCTGCGCCTCATTTCCGAGATCGGCTATGTCGGCAAACGCGGGACGCACCTCTATCGCGCATACGATTTGAACCAGGTTTTTACCAATCAGCCAGGTTTTCTGCAATCGTTCAACATGGCGAGGGCAAACGTGCTATCCGGTTGTCAGGCGGACGGCACTCGCTGTCCGACCGGCATCACGGGACAAACTCCGTCTCTGTTGCTCGCTCTTTCGTCGGCATCTTTTATAAACAGTTCCACGTCACTCGCTGATTTTCAGCGCGGCAACCTCGGCGATATAGCGGTTCGGCTGGACAGCCAAGCCACTTCCAGTTGGCTAGTCGCGAAAGGGTTTCCGGCAAACTACTTCCGGCCTAACCCACAGTTTTCGTCGATCTTCTATCAGGACGCCGGCGGCGATTCGTATTACCAGGGCCTGTTTGTCGCGCTGCATCGCAGGTTCGAACAAGGTTTGACGATGGGTCTTTCCTATACATTCAGCAAGTCGATAGACGATATGTCGGTTGATCCGACAGGCGCAACGACCGGAGGAGGGCTGAGCACCACGAGCTTTTCCCGCACTCCCACGGACGTTCACAATTTCCATCTGGATCGTGCTGTCTCCGATTTTGACAACACGCATGTGCTTCTCATAAATATGCTGCTGGATCTTCCATTCGGCCAAGGTAAGCATTTTCTATCTGGCGTTCCCAGATGGTTGGATGAGATTGTCGGCGGCTGGTCGTTGACGGGCGTGTACACATTTGAGAGCGGCGAGCCATACACGATCAACGCCGGCATTCGCACCACCAACGGCGCCCACAACAGCGCGGCGCTTGTAGTCGGTCCGATGGACAAGGGGCAACTGCAGTTCGTGAACGGCATCGAGGGACCCGTGATGTATCAGGCTAGCTCTCTTATCACGAGTCCAATTGATCCTCATTATGACTGCGTCGGGGTCAACGGAAACGCTACTTATTTCTGCATCCCACCCCCAGGCAGTTACGGCAGCGGCCGCAATTTGGCACGTGCTCCAAGTTTCTGGAACTTGGACGCCGGCCTGCTCAAGAACTTCTTACTTACTGAACGATTCAAGCTCCAATTCCGAGCTGAAGCGTTTAATGCGCTGAACCATGCGAATTTTGCTTCGCCGCTCGCGGCCAGCAGCGGAAGTCCGACAATAACTAGCACCACTTTCGGGCAAACCTGCTGTCAGACGGTCTCGCTTCCCAGTTCGGCGAACGTCGTGTCGACCGGCGAATCTTATCGCGTCTTGCAACTGGGACTAAAACTAAACTTCTAAGTTCAACCGATCTATAAATAGAGGAATGGCATTTCGCTTTCGCCCGCTGATCGCGCTGCTCGTCGCGATCGTAGCGCCTCTCACAGCGCAGGAAGTCTCGCAAAGCGGCCTTCAACTGAAAGCGGCTCGGCCGATGATAGATCAGCCGGAGCGCGCCCAGAGCGCAATGATTGCGAGCGCTAACGAGATCGCTTCACAAGCCGGCTTGTCCATCTTGCGGAAAGGTGGCAATGCGGTAGATGCCGCCGTCGCAGTTGGATTCGCGCTCGCGGTTGTCCATCCGGAAGCCGGAAATCTCGGCGGAGGCGGTTACATGCTAATTCGGATGGCCGATGGAACCGCTCGCGCAATCGACTACAAAGAGATGGCGCCGGCAGCCGCATACTCGGGCATGTTCGCCAATCGCCTGGAGGCGGAAGTCGGGTACAAAGCGTCCGCCGTGCCGGGCACTGTGGCCGGGATGGGACTTGCACACTCGCGCTTCGGAAAGCTGCCGTGGAAAGACGTGCTTGAGCCGGCGAGGGTTTTGGCCGCCGACGGCTTCCCCGCCTCGCAGCGCATGGAGATCATTCTGGCGTTGCAGGTTCCTGTGATGAGGCAATTTCCGGAGACTGCAAAGATCTTTCTGCATGGATCGGACAAGCCGCTCAAACAGAACGAGCTTGTGAAGCAGCCGGAGCTTGCAGCCACTATTGTGCGAATTCAGAAAGATGGATGGCGCGAGTTCTATGAAGGCGAGACGGCGCACCGGATTGATCGTGATATGCAAGTGAACCATGGAACCATCCGGCTTGCAGATCTCCGCAACTATCGCGCAATTGAACGCAATCCGGTCAAAGGCACTTATAGAGGCAATTGGATTCTTTCGATGCCGCCCTCCTCAAGTGGTGGAACGACGCTAATCGAGATGTTGAACATCATGGAGACCTTTTCATCGCAGCTCGGCATGGAGGGATCAACCGAACAGCGTCATCACATGATTGAATCGATGCGCCGCGCATTTCGAGATCGCGCCGAGTACTCCGCCGATCCTGCCTTTTTCAACGTCCCCATTGACCTGTTGACAAGTAAAGAACATGCTCACGATCTTGCAGCGACGATCCAACCCGACCATGCTACGCCTTCCTCTTCGCTCCCGGTCGATAACCCACCGCAAGAGACGCATGAGGCGCAGGACACGACCCATTTTTCGGTGATCGATGCGGCGGGTGACATCGTCAGCAACACGTATACGTTAAATAGTTTCTACGGGTCGCAAGTCATGATCAAAGACACTGGCGTGTTGATGAATGACATTATGAGCGCGTTCAGCAATAAGGCCGGCGATCGCGGAGAAGTGAAACCAGGCAAACGCCCGATTTCGTCCATGACCCCGACCGTCGTGTTGCATCCTGATGGCTCTGCCTGGTTTGCGCTCGGCTCGCCCGGATCAGCGACGATCCCGAACACGGTCTTTCAGGTGATCGTAAACATCATCGATTCGAAGATGTCGCTCCGCGATGCCATCGAATATCCCCGCATTCATCAGCAGTACATGCCGGACCGCGTTGACGCCGAGCCGGGAGCCCTTGTCTTTGATGTTGCAGAGAAATTGCGTGCCTATGGCGACACCATCAACCCGAAACTGCGCTCGCAAGGCGACGTACATGCGGTAATGATCGAGGAAGGCTCAGATTGGCGTTTAGGTTGGTCCGACGGCCGCCGCGGTGGGCGGGCAGTTGGGTATTAGCTAAGTCCAACTCAGAGTGTCGCTGCGACACAATGTAAAAGGATCGCATGGCGAGCAATCCAAAACGCTTTCTCACACCTGACGAATACCTGGCCATAGAGCATGATGCGGACCAGCGCAGCGAGTACTCAAACGTCAGATGTTCGCGATGGTCGGCGCCACTCTGGAACACAACGGAATCCTTGGCTACCTCTTTGAGGTGCTCCTGCTCGCCGTTCGCACATTGGGCTGCAGCGCATACGGCTTGGAACTGCGCCTGCACGTTGCTGCCACGGTTTTTTGATAGCTTTGTGGTAATTCAACGAGCACAGGTTCTAGCGACTCTAAGCCGTCCAGAACTTGCGTTCACGGGCAATCCTCAGCGGTGGCAAACCGCCAATTTCACAGGGACCGTCCATCAGTGGAGGCAAGACCTTCTCTCATTCAAATATTGTTGTTGCGGGTCGACTTAACAATTTTGCCTGTTGCAGAGAGTGCGCTGAGCAGGTCGAGTTCGGCTGGCCGGTAAAGGCTCTTGTAACAAACCGGGAAGATGTTAGGTAGAGACTATAGCCGGGAAGTCGACGAAGTACTTAAGAGTCAATTGGCTGGGAGGCAGGGACTCGAACCCCGATACGCAGATCCAGAGTCTGCAGTCTTACCATTAGACGACCTCCCAATGGTGCTAAACGCAAGTATAACAAGAGCTTTCGCAGTTCCGGAAAGTTTAGGAAACGTGAAAAACGCGATGCCAAAATCCGCGTTTTCGTACTTTCTGCTTGGAAGAATCAACCGATGCCGGGGCGTGCCGGGTCTGGTCTGAACGTGATGAACCCCGCGCGTGGCGGGGTTTAGATTGGGGGACGGGGTTGCGATTGATCGGGGCTGATGAAACAGAAGTCGCGCCCGGCGGCGAAGGAGTGGCACCGCTCGCTTGCGCCGGTGGCGGGCTATTGTCGCCCGCGTTTCCAACCAGCTCAGCCTCGACGATAAACCGCTTGGGAGCTGACCCCACGTAGTAGAAGGGATAGCAGGTGATCATCGTCAGCAACTTATGCGGATGATCGTTGCTGTTGACTACCTGTCCTTGAGGAATTAAGCCTCCGCCATCCGGTTGGAGCACGCTCACGTCACTCGGACGTACGATCTTAGTGGCGACCACCTGATATGTGTAAGTACCCGCGGGAGATTGGAAGCTTACTAAGTCGCCCTGCCGAATATCCTTGAGTCCTCGAAACAGCGTGTCGCGATGCGCAGCAATCGCAAAGTTGCCCGTTTGACCTGGTAGTGCTGTCGAAGGCACATGACCTACTGCAACGCTCAAAACCTTCGTGTCGACGCCTTCACGAACCACAGCCGCTAAATTGAGCCGCGCGATCTCAACCCTACCCAAGATGGATCCTTCCGCAGGTGCGGGCACTTCTGGAGGCGAGTTGATTTCGGGCTTAGATACGGCAGTTGAGACCGGCGGTTTCGTGCCCACCACGAATCCGAATGGCGTGCGTTCTCGTATGTAGTCGGCAAACGTCACGTGAGGACGTCCGGCAATCTGCTGATCAAAAGCCCAGTTTTGATAACTCTGGTAGATGTATTGGTCGGACAGCGTGTATCCGTAATATCCCAGCGCCAACAAGCCGAACAACAATAGCGCCAAGCGCATGCCGTGCAGTGCGCCAAAAGCTTCTCTGACCTGACTACGGCGATTCGCGTTGTGCGAGTGAACGCCCGGCTTCGCAAAGTACACCGGAGGTGCCGGCCGAACGATGTAGGGCGATTGTGGATCGCTCATAGCCTCTAGTGAATCGTCTCCATTTGCTTTGGCTTTTGCTTTTGCTCTGCCATCAAATCTGAAAGAGGTGTGGTCACGTATGTTGTGCGTGTATGAACAATCAACCGATGGTCATGCTCTTGCGCCAGCACCTTGACCGACCGCACCGTACGATGGTCTGTCGTTTCGTCCGGCACATATCCGATTGTGTAGGAGTTTCGAATGTCCTGCGAAATCTTGTCGAAAACCGGCAGAATGTCTTCCAGCTTCTCTGGCTGAAAAAATTCGCCGCCGCTCACTGCTGCAATCTTCCGCAGTACGCCGGGATTCGCATCATTGTCGCCGGCATCATATAGACCGACCGTGTAAATTGTCGATCGCGATGCCTCTATCATCCTCATCAACTCTGGATAGGTCGTTCGACTTACGTTGTCCCCGCCGTCACTTACAACAATGAGAGTCCGTTTTTCGTGATGGCCATATTCGAGATGCTTTAGCGAATAAGCAATCGCGTCATATAGCGCCGTTTGTCCTATCGGACTGCCATAGTACAAAGCTGATCGAAGTTGCTGGAGGTTGTCAGTAAACATCATGTCTGCCGGCAACCCTCTAAGTACCGAGTTATTAAAGTTCACGACGAAGAACTCGTCCTGAAGATTACTTTCCTTAGCAAAAGACAGTCCGGCCATCGTTACCTCGGGCTTTTTATCACGCATGCTTCCGCTATTGTCTACGACTAAGCCGATAGTTACCGGGGCGTCAACGCTGTCGAATTGCGTGATTTCCCGCGCACGTCCATCCTCAAAGACCTTGAAGCTACTTTTCTGTAGACCTGTAACGTAGCCGCCCTTAGGCCGCTTAACACTAACATCCAGCAGAACGAGGTTCACATTGTCCGATATGGTGAAAACCCCTTGAGCCTGAATGCCGTTAAAGGAGGTATCCGCCGCCGCGTAACGAAGAGAGCCTGACAATGTAACTAAACTCAAAAGCGCGATCCCGGCCAAAATCTGTTTTGCTGGGAGATTTGGATAGGTCATCGCGCGCCTCGATTGTTTTACCTTCTCACAAGCATTTATAAAAAACGCCTGGCAGGTAGGAGCCAGCCAGGCGTCACTTTTCAAACCGAACGGTGTCCGGCATTCTGCAAACTACTTTACGATCTCCGCGTAGCAAGCGTTAATAGCCCCGCGAAACTCAGGGATGTCAACCCGAGCAACCCAATCAGCGGATTAAAGCTGGCGGTATGGGGCAGAGCTTGAGGCTGCTGCACGGGGGCGGGAGCGGCCTGAGGAGCCGGAGCCGGTTGAGGTTCAGGAACTGGTTCAGGCACAGGCTGGGCTGCCGGAGCCGGAGCGGGCTGCGCTGCAGGTTGCGGAGCCGGCGGGGAAACAGGCTCTGGTTCCCGATAGTTTGTAGGGACAGGCACGGGCGCCGCCGATGCGAGCTGCGCTACAAGCTTCTTTGGATACGCGAATTCTTGACCGAAATTGTCACCAGGATAAAACCAAGCTTTTACTGCTTTCGGAACTCCAGCAGGTGTTTCCCAAAAAGCAAACTGAGTCTTTCCGGTTGGCTGTAGACGATAATTCGGGATCGCCAGGATTGTCTCTTCCAGATGCCGTTGATCTTTATCAAAGATCTGCACGATGTGCCGATCGGATTGAGAATCCATCAATTTCCAAACATATGTACCCGGATCTAATACTTTGTTTCCTGCGATGATTGGTTCATTCACCGTCACGATGGTCATTTTGTCCCACGCGTCGGCGTGTGCCTTGGGAACAAATGATGTACCAATCAGTGCCAGCCCGGTAACTGTTAACGCTCCGATTGAAATCGAACGAAATTTGCGACTCATTTCCAAGTTCCTCCAAAACCGAATTCTTGCCTATTCCTGTTGCTGACTCGGCAACTTTTGTAATTACTACAGCGGGTCAAACGCTGCTACTGCCATCTTCAAAGCACTTACCGTGCCAAAAAGATGCTG
>DASREJ010000147.1:0-21925 GCA_035652115.1 Bryobacteraceae bacterium | reverse complement strand
CAATCGATCCCAAAGCGCTCTGGCTCAATTCACAACACTTGCGAACCATGCCAATCAATGTTCTAGCACCGCTCGTCAAAGAATCGCTGATTGAGCACGGATTATCGCCGTCAGGCGATGAATCCTTCTTCGAACACGTAGTGGATACAATTCGAACGCGTTTTTCAGTTTTGACCGACTTTTCGACAAAAGGCCGCGCATATTTTTCCGACGACTATGTCATCGAACCCCAGGCGTTGGACAAACTAAATGCGCCGGGTGCGCGCGAACTGCTGCGAGAACTTGCCGACCGTATCGCCGCGCATCCCGAATTCACTGAAGCAAGTGTCGAGGCCGACCTGCGCAAATTAGCAGAGGAGCGCGCTGTGAAAGCGGGCGTGTTGATTAACGCCAGCCGTGCTGCGCTGACCGGCCAACCAGTTGGCCCCAGCGCTTTCGCTGTATTCACCTGCATCGGGCGCGACCGCGTTATCGAGCGTCTTCGAAAGGCGTGACCATGGACTGGCTGCGGAAAGCCTCACTATGCCGCGCGTGATCGCCGGGCTGGGCGGGTTTCTCAGTGATCCGGCATGTTGCATTCTCAAGGACGGTCAAATCGCATCGGCGGTCGAACAGGCCAAGGTATCGCGGCCGGACCGTCCCGGCTCATTTCCCGAGGAAGCACTTCAGATCGCACTTCAGGTCGCTGGCGTGACGGCGGAGCAGATCGATTGTGTCGCAATTGCGCGCCGGTTCTCGCTCGGCGAAGAAAGCGCGGTTCAACTCGCGCTGCGCGCGAAGTTTCCGACGAGTGAAATTGTGGTAGTGGAGCATCACCACGCTCACGCCGCATCGGCTTATTACGCATCTGATTTCGATTCGGCCACGGTGCTCAGCATCGATCGGGCCGGCGACTTCCGTTCCGCCGTTGTGTTCCGAGGCGAGGACAATCGCCTGACTCCTACTCGCGAGCTGTATTTTCCCGATTCGTTGGGAGATTTGTTCAATCGGGTTACAGAGTTGCTCGGCTTTGAACCACGCGCCGACGAACATAAAGTTCAGTGGCTCTCCACGTCCGGCGATCCCAGATATACCGAAGTGTTTCGCCGAATTCTTCATCAGGGGGGTTCAGAGTGGCCGAAATTTGACCGCGGCTTTATCGATAGCGAAAGCGTGCGGCCCGGCGGTTTCAGTGACCGATTTTTCGAAAACGTTGATGTCGCAGCCGACGCGCCAATGCCCCCGCAGGTGAAGGCCGACATCGCGGCAAGCTTGCAACAAGCCATTACCGAAGCAGTGATTCAGATGCTGGGCGAATCCACCCACGTATGCATCGCGGGCGGCTTGGGCTTAAATGCGTTACTGATTCACTCTTTGGAAAAGCATTTCGGTCGCGTGTTCGTACAACCCGTTTCCGGCAATGCAGGAACGGCGCTGGGAGCGGCTTTGTATGCCTGGCACAGCTTCTATCGCAAGCAGACGCGTGTTCCCTTTCAGACTCTTTGCCTGGGACCGGTTTACCTGCCCACTGACATCAAACAGATAATCGAAAATTGCAAATTGCGTTTCCGGTTTCTCTTGACGCGAGAAGAGCTGATTGAGCACGCGGTATCCGCACTTATCGACAACAAAATCGTTGCCTGGATGCAGGGAAGAATGGAATTTGGACCACGCGCGCTTGGAAATCGAAGCATCCTCGCTTCACCGCTAAATCCCTACTCGACTGAAAACCTGAACGTATACATCAAGCATCGCGAAGCATTCCGCAAATTTGCGGCTTCAGTGCCGGAAGAATTGGCGGGCGAATATTTTGAAGCCGGACCGAACGCTCGCTACCTGGCAACAGTTGGAGAGGTCAAGGCTCAACATCGAGAGACATTCGCCGCCGCAATTTTAGGCCGCGACCTGATTCGCGTTCATACCGTTCGAAAAGCCGAAAATCCGCTCTATCACGCGCTCCTGATTGCAACCGGACGTGCGACGGGATTGCCGGTGCTCTACAACACGAGTTTCAATCTGTTCGGCGACCCGCTCGTCTGCACTCCGCGTGATGCCGTGCGGAGTTTCTACTCGTCCGGCATCGACACGTTGTTTGCCGGAAGTTTCATGCTCGAAAAATGAGCGTCAAGGCTTCCGGTTGAAATAGTTGCGGATGCCTTCTTCCGCAATGCCGAGCGAACGCGCGAGCGACACCTTGGCAACGTTGTATTGAAACTGTGCGGAGATCAGATTCTCGTTGGCGTCTGCGACGGCCTGCTGCGCCTGAACCACCTCAACGGTATTCGTCACGCCGGCTGAAAAGCGATCCTGCGATTGTTTGAGCGACTGATTCGCGAGGTCCATATTGCTGCGGGCGACATCAACCTGGTCCCCGGCTGATTTCAAATCTAGGAGTGCGCTACGGACTTCATAGTCGATTTGGCCACGTAGATTTTCCAACTCATTGCGGCGATTTCGCAACTCGGAATCGTTGTTCAAAATATCGGCTTTAATGCGGCCGCCATCAAAAATATTGAATTGAATAGAGCCTGTGGCTTGAAATACGCCGTGAGAATTGGATAAAAGCCGAAGTCCTTCGTCCCCATAGAAACCTGACGCGGTCAGCGTAGGGTAGCGCTCTGCTTTCGCCGCACGTAAACTGAACTGCGCGGCCAAAACGCGCGCTTTCGCGGCCTGATAATCGGGCCGATGATCATAGGCAGTGGCAAGCGCGTCTTTCAACGACATAGCTTCCAACGGAACAGACGGAGTAGGGTCTGCCGCCGTAAAATCTTGCCCGATCGGCAACCCTATAATGCGCCCGAGCGTCAGCTTGTCTTTCTCGAACTGGTTCGTCACGGCGACTAGGGCTTGCTGCCGCTGCTTCAACTCCACCTGGGACCGGAGCACATCAATACCAATGGCGACACCAGCTTCATGTCTTCGCTGCGCATTGACATAGATGGCATTATCGGCGTCGATCTCCGCTTGGGTTGCAGTTATGCGGGCAGTATCGGCGATGATTTGCAGGTAAGCATTTCCCACCGCTTGCACCACCAGATCGCGCGCATTTTTGACCGAAAGAAGAGACGCTTTCTCGCTCTCACGAGATGCCCGAAAATTGCTGATTGACGAGTAATTAAACAGCGGAACCGTCGCGTTTGCGAGCGCCGCTTGATATGAATACGGTCCCACAATGTGCGGCACGCTAACACCAAAACTTGCCGGAAAAGTGAACAGAAAACCGAGCGCTTGCAGGTTCAATTGCTGCTCTGTCATGCTGAGTTGCCCGCTCACGTTGGGCAGTAACGCGGCTAGCGCCCGCAATCGTTCCGCACGCACCTCGCGGCTGCTCTGTTCATTGGTGAGTAAGCCCAAGTTCGCCTTCAGACCACGATCGATGGCTTCCCCGAGCGTCAACGCAACTGGTGTTGAGGACGCCGTCCCCTGTGGCACACTGCCCTGAAAGCTTTGATCGCCAGTCATGGGGACCGCAGTCATCGTTCCCGCCGATACAGGAGGTGATTGTCCGCCTCCCGCGGATTGATTTGAGCCGGGGGGCGCGCCGGTTTGGCCGGCAGCCTGAACGGCCGGTAGCATCGAACAACAAAGCAGAATTGTCCACCGCAACCTTGGGCTACACATTCATCCGACTCAACTGATTGGAGTTCTTTACCTGTTCCACAAGCGTAGGATGCGCGGAAAGTCCGTTTTGCACCACGTTTGAGAAAAAATATTTAAGGTCTTAACTTTTTGGAGTAGCTTGGCCGAGCGCAAGCAGCTTACAGGTTTCGCTTCAAGTAGGAGCAGATCTCGTACCCGGTGATGAATTTGAACGGGAATTCGCCCATCGTGTAGTGGCCGCAGGGTAGCACTGTCACTTCGTGCCGCCAATGATGCGCTTTCGCGCCTTCAATCACCTGCCGCGACAGATGGACCGGAAAGGTTGTGTCGTATCGCGTATAAATGAACTTCGATTGTTTTTTTCGGCCGGCATAGAGGTTCCAGTAGCTCGGGGGACTAATGCACAGCCAGACCTTACGAAGCGTTTCCAAATCAATGGCCGTTTGGAGGCTGTCGCGAATGTGACGAGTGGAAAGCCCCTCCCAAACGACATCTGCAAAATATGTCGAACAGTGATTGAAGACGTTTACCCGGATCCTTGGGTCGTGCGCGCTGGCAAGAAACGCATAACATGAGCCGAGGCTGGTGCCGACAATGCCAAGGTCTTCGAACCCTTGCTGCTGCAGCCAATCAAAGCAGCAGCGGCTATCAATCACGGATTGCCGCGTGGCATCGATAGTACGGCACACATTTGAGGAAACGGCATAATCCGCGCGCGTTAGTTCCGCCGGCATGCGCGAATCGTGATACGGCAGACTTAAGCGCAGTGCGCTGATACCAAGCCGTTGCAGACCGGCGCAAAGCGCATTGTGCTGCGGCAGCGTGGAGTTCCAATGCGGCAAAACGACAACCGCTTTACGCGTCTGATTACGAGCCGGAAACCAGCGAGCTCGCACCTTGTTGTTTTCGGCATAGGGCGTCTGTACCGGCGAAGAAAACTGCAACCACTCATCCACCAAGTTGAAATCTTGTGGCACGTTATAACCGAAGAACTCGACACTGTTCGCTATGCAATATTCATTCAAGCGAACCAGGTATTGCACCGGATCCCCGCGGTTTCTGTCGATTTTCTCTGCGCACGGCCAATGCTCGCACCACTCAAAGCCATATTCAAACGGACGTACAACGCGATCATTAGCGCGAAAACAGAGTTCGTTTTCCCAACGATCCATCCAACTGCGATATTGGTGCGCCACCGGGCGCAGAAGAGACTTCATGCCGCGGGAACAAGCTGAAATACATGCGGCCCCGGTTGAGCAGCAGCGTGCTGCTTCGCTACCACGTCGGCCTCCAGCGCATCCATCGCTTTCAGAGCTTCGTCATAGTGGCTCGAATTGAGGTTCGCCAATGGAACTTGAATCGTTCGCCAGCGAATCTGGTGCAGATCCGCGCGTTGCGTTGTCAAGTTGCGAACCTCCATAGCCTGCTTCGCCATCGGCGTATCCAGCACGGCTAGATTCACACCGCCCGCCAACTCTTCCGCAGTCCAAGTACCCACGTTGTCGCCATCGATCGTCAGCGTATAGCGTCCCGGCTGAAGTCCCGTAATTGTGAGCGGCTCCTGATTGAGCACCTGGACAACATCTGAACTCCGAATCGCCAGCGCGAGCGTATGATCGCGATCGGCAGCCAGCATTGGCGCAAGCGGTAGCGGTAAAGCATCATCCGTTTCCGTCCAGACGAAAGGTTGTCCGGCATGAAAATCACTGATATGCGCAAATTCGGATCGAGCTATCTTTCCTTTCGCGGCATCAATGGTGACGGCCGCCACTAAGGGACGCGCATGCCACGCCTCCAGAAGCTGCTCCGCCATAATCAAGTGGCCTGCTGCGCCGGGGTGAACGCGATCGGGAATGATCTTCTGAGCGGTTGCAGGATCGCTAGCATTAGCCTTCTTCAGCATCGCGACAACTCCCGCGTTCAGGTCGGCGAAGTCCAGGTGCGTTTCGCTAGTGTAGTGTTTAATCCACTCGCCGTAGTTCACCAGCACGGCGTTGTAGCCGTTGGGCTGCAGTGTGAATGGACGTGTGACATCGTCGAACGGTGACGGTGCGATTGCCGTAATGCGCACACCGGGAAACTTTTGCCGCACTGCGTCGACAATATGGCGATAGCCGCTATAAAACGTGTCATCGTCCGCAGCAGTATGGTTCGCATATTTTCCATCGTTCATGCCGAGCATGATGGTCATGACTGTCGGTTTGTACGCGAAAACGTCGCGCTCCAGCCGCTCGTCGATAGGCCCTCCGCCACCGCCGGTCACCCGGTCGCCGCCCCAGCCCGAATGCACAAATCGGGCATCCAGTTTCGGGTAGCGCGTCACAGCGTAGAGTTCAGTAAAGACGGTGTAGAGCCGCTGATCTGTGATGCTGTCGCCGTAAAAGACGACAGTATCTCCGGGATGAACATAAAAGGCTTCGGGAGCGGTCGCCGCGCGGCTTGCGCACATTGCCAGGGCAACAACAACCACGCCCAAAATAAAAGTCAACCGGCTCAATCGCATTCAGTCCCAGTTTAGCCACCGCTTGTCAACTGAAAAACACAGGCGATTGTTATACAAGGGATATGCCGCGTTACGCAGCCATCGACATCGGCAGCAATTCCGTCCGCATGATGGCCGCCGAGGTAATTCACGGAGAGACGCACATCCTCGCGCAGGACCGGCAGGTCACGCGTCTGGGAGAAAGCGTATTTCGAACCGGCGCGGTGAGCAAAGAAGCCCTCGATTTCCTGATTGCGAACCTGAGCAGAATGGCTGCGCTCTATAGCCGCCTGGACATTCTTGGTGTGCGGGTTGTGGCAACCAGCGCCGTGCGCGATGCCGGTAATCAACCGGAATTTCTCAAACGCGCAAGCGACGCCATTGGAACCAACGTCGAGATCATCTCGGGACCGGAAGAAGCTCGTCTCGTTCATCTTGGTGTTGAGTCCAGGTGGCCCAGGCCGAAAGAGCGAACGTTGATCGTCGATGTAGGCGGCGGCAGCGCCGAGCTAATTATCAGCCACCACGGGCAGTTGATTGATGCCGTGTCGAAGCCGCTCGGCGCCGTAAGGCTGACCGAGATGTTCTTGCAACAAGATCCTCCCTCGCCAGACGAGTTGCATCGGATGATGCAGTACATCGACGAAAAACTTTCATCGTTCGTACGACAGCACAAAGTAGAAAAATTCGATCGTGTCATTGCGACCTCCGCGACCGCGGCGGCCATAGTATCAGTTGCGAATCAGGTCCCGCGTGCGAAGCGCGATGAAGCGGACCGCCTGCGCGCCTCTGTGGGTCAAGTGCGGGGACTATTCACCCAACTTGCCGGAAGCGATGTGTCGTCGCGTAGAAAGATTACGGGAATAGGCCCCAAGCGCGCTGAAATCGTTGTGGCCGGAACCGCTGTATTTCTTCGGGCCCTGGAGTTGGTGGAAGGCAGGTCTCTTTATTACTGTGCCGCCGGCGTTCGCGACGGCATCATTGCCGATCTAGCCGCGCGGGGAGTGGGGCGAGAGCTTTCACAACTCTCCCGGGAACAGCGTGCGGTAATCGAAGCGATGGCCCGAAAATACAACGTCTCGTTGAAGCACGTGAAACAAGTGGCCTGCCTCGCGCACCGCCTGTTTGAAATTCTCCAACCCCTGCATCAACTTGCTCCGCATGCCGGCAAAATCCTGGAAGCCGCCGGCTATCTGCACGATATAGGACACTTCGTTAGCAATACCGGGCACCATAAACACTCCGCGTATCTAGCGGCGAACTCGGACATGCCCGGCTTCACAAATAAAGAGCGTCTCACGATTGCGGCGCTGTGCCGTTTTCATCGCAAGTCTATGCCGGAGGCGAGGCATTCGCACTACCAAGCGCTGGAACCCGATGCCCGGCGTCAGGTCTTACTGCTCGCGCCGCTGTTGCGAATCGCAGACTCGCTCGATCGCGCGCACGAACAGAAAGTGCGCGATGTTACCAGCGCCCTTCGTGACGGCAATCTGAATTTACTGATTCACGCCGAAGACGACATCGATCTGGAAATCTGGTCGGCAAACGAGGCGGCTAAAACATTTCGCGACGTTTACGGAAAAAGCCTGACCTTGCAGCGGGCGAGAGCGAACCGCGTTTAACGCTCGCCCGTCGAAGTCCCTCGACTACTTAGTCGCCTCCGAAGTTCCGCGGTTCGCTCACGATGGCACTTCAGGCACAGTGTCCGCATATTGGATAAATCGCATTCACCGCCTCCTTCAGCGACCGGGGTGATATGGTCGGCATCCCAGAGAGTCTTTCGTCCTTTTAGCCCCCACTCGGTATTGGCCCGTATACGCGCGGGTCCTCGAAGCCGATTGATATGCCGTCGTTGAGCGACACAGTCGATGCCGCAGACGGCGCAAATGCCGCGATCACGCTCAAAGACGCGTTCGCGCAAGTGGCCAGAGTCGCTGCGCAATCGCCATTCTTCGACGCACCAATCGGAGCAAAACGTCAGCCGGCCAGGTGGCACTTCCAAATTGCACCAGCGGCAGAGACACCGGCCATTCGCTCCCTTTGGAAGACTGTCGCGGTCGGCGCGGCCGCCGGGCATGACGCGTTGAGTGCTCACGCAAACAAAATAGCAGGAAAATGATTTATACGGCTAGAGCTGCAACAGCGCGGCGGCGGCGATAGATCCACACGGCCAATAGATTACTGATCGCCACAGTTGCGACGATCTTCGAAGCGTAGCCAACCGGATTGGAAACGTCGATGATTGGATAAACAGCGATCAGGACTGCGATCGCGCTCGAAACAAATCCGGCGGCCGACGCAATTTTTACCCAGAACGGAAGCGCGCGTTTTATTCGCGCTACGCCCCATAAGGGCAATGCAAAGAGAGCCACGTACGTAATTCCGTAATGCGCTGTAGAGGCATTCTGCAACAACTGCATTGCCTCTTGCTCGTGTACGCCCAACATGCTGAGAACAATCAGGACCATAACTCCGATCGCCACAAACAGAATAGAGTTCACCGGCGTTTTCCAGCGCGGATGGAGTCGTGTAAACCAATCAGGCAATAAATGGTCCCAGCCGGCCGCCATCGGGAGCCGTGTCAGCCCGGTGAAGATCAAGCTTGCGGCCGCGACTGCTCGGCTCAGCACAAGAAAAATCGCAAAAGGAGCTACTCTCCCGCCAAGGCCGGAAACCCCAAAGGCAATTCGGAACGTTTGCGGAATCGGTCCAATCAGGTTGATCGGCTGTTTGCCGACAAACGCCAACACGGAACTTGTCCCCAAGATGAACATAAGCGCGATGACAGGCGCCGAAAAAGAGACAGACCGGCCGATACTGCGCACGGGATTTTGGCATTCTCCCGCCATGATCGCAACATATTCGAACCCGCTGAGCGCGCCGATCGTCATTTGGCCGAACACAGCCAGGCTGAACCATGTAAACGCAGGCGTTTGCCAGGGAATAGGAGTATAAGCGGTTCCGGGATGACGTGATGGGAATGCCAACGGCAGAAGCAGCAGGATGGCGTAGGCCAACAAAATCAGCACCGCGCCGCCGTTGTGTAGCCACTTGCCAATCGCGAGACCACGCATTGCTACAACCGCAATCGCCAAAACGATGAACCCGATGATTGCGGCTGTCGCGACTCTACTGGCCGGCAGCCATGCGGCGCCGGGGCCGATCATGTAGGCCAAATCGGTCGGCACCACAAACAGGATGGAAGCCACGCAGACCACTGCGTAGACCCAAAGATTCCAAGCAGTCAGAAAACCAAGAAATTCGCCGAACCCCAGTTTGGCCCACTGATAGAGTCCGCCTTCCAGAGGCATTTCCCGATTGAGATAGGTAACGACCGCGGCAAGCGGTAGGTAGTAAAGCAGCATGGCGCCGAGCCAAAATGCGACGTGCGCATTTCCCAACTTCGCCGCAACACCAACCCACGCTGACCCGACGACGCAAAGAACTTGAGCAAGAACAAGGTCGGTAAGACGGAGTTCTTTTTTTAGCCGGGGAACCGCCGCTGCACTGGAAACGGTCGATAGGACCGCGTCGGCCATTCCCCGACTATGCCACAGCCCTTCCGAGAGCTTTTTAGGGGGCGGTTAAGCCGCTGCCCCCTTCTTCGCGCTGTTATCCGATTGGTTCCATGCGCGCATGAGCGGACGGCGCAAAGTAAACGACTTAATAAACTGAATGGGGTCTAAAATCCCTTCACTATCGATGAAGCCGATGGGGAAATTAGGCATCGCGGGCAGGCCGGCTCGCGCGCCCATAGCTTCTGCGGCAGCATGCAGATGATAAGTGAGTTCCAGGTCCTCCAGCAGTTCATCTTGCTCAACAGTTTTGTCCCAGGTGCGCCAACTGCGTTGTTCCGCAATTTGCCTGAGCTGCGAACAGATTTCCGGAGTATATCGGTCCAAGTGCCTCATCAACGAACCTCTTTTATACCAATGACCCTCTTGTACAGACGAAGTCCATGCACGCCAACCACCAACAGCACGGAAGGTAATTTAATCCAGCTTCTCGAACGGCTCCACTTGAATGAACACATGGCTGACGTGCGGTTCGCCTGTACGAATAGCTTGCTCTACACGTTCGGCGATGTTCCTGCCCTCTCCCACTGAGAAAGCTGAATTGACCGCGATATTTAGCCCGACGATGAATTTTGCGCCATTTCGGCTGACAAAACACTCGCCTGCACCGCTGACTTGCGCGTCATTTTGGGCGATCTTGCGCACACGATCTTCGACATCCGCCGGCGTAAGAACTTGGGGCGCAGTTTCGGAAGCGCGAAGTTGAAATAGGTGCACTGCCAATTTGCGGGCAGGAACGCTACGGCCCGGCAGCAGGTTGTACCACAGAAATGGCGCGTTGAAGCCATGGGTATGGGCCAGCGAGCGGACGCCGTAACGCGTGAGAATCTCTCGCGCATGCTCGAGAGGATCGGTGCGCCCGATCACTTCTTCCGGCGCCGCCGAAAGCTGATTGACCATCTGCAACGCGACTTCCGATTGAGCATCTTCAACAGCAAACACTTTGACTTCGTCGAAGGCAGGACGATCCACGGTTCCGCTCGACATGACCTTTATCAGTTCCGGCAGCGTCAGACATTTTTCATACCAGAAGAGCCGCCGGCCAAATTGTCCGGCGCCGGGGCTCGCTTCGGTCGAACCGCAATAAAAACAATGAAAGCGTCCTAAACGATCGTTGTATTCAAAGGCCCAACCTACCTCACCCAAAATGCCCGGGAATGGATGGACACCGCTCCAGCGCATGAAAGCATACGCTCTGCCGCTCATACGTGACATGGGGGAAAGCTCATTGTGGCACGTTGTTTCAGGTCGCGGTGTTACGGGTTAGTGAAACTTGAACTGATCGTCGATTTCAACACGATATCCCGCGGCGAGCGCGTTGGTTTCATTTGCCATGCCGACGACAGCCATCAACTCACCGAACATTTCAGCACTCATGCCTTTCTTGCGGGCAGAAGCGGAATGAGACGCCATGCAATAACCGCATTGATTCGTTGCGCTAACCGCGAGGTAGATCATCTCTTTCGTCAAAGCGTCCAGCGCGCCCGGCGCCATCACCTGCTTGATGCTTTCCCAGGTTCTACGCAGTGTCGCCGGATCATGCGCCAGCGTTTTCCAAAAATTGTTGATCCAATCGGTTTTGCGCGTAGCCATTATGTCGTCGTAAACGGCTCGCACGTCAGCGCCAGCGTCAGCGTATTCAATCATAAGATCCTCCGGATTGCGTGATTACTTTTACGAATTTCCAATCAGAATGCCCGCCGCAAAGACCAGCGCTCCGCCCAGAATAACTTGCAGAGCGGCGCGAAAAAGGGGAGTGTCCATATAATGCTGGCGGATCCAACTAATCACGCCGAGCTCAACAACCACGACGCAAATCGCGACCGTCGTTGCAATTCTGAAATTCGTAATCAGATAGGGCAGCGTGTGGCCGATACCGCCCAACGTGGTCATGACTCCGGTAATTACCCCGCGTACAACCGGGTTTCCGCGGCCGGTTAACTCGCCCGTGTCGGAGAGTGCCTCAGCGAACGCCATGGAAATGCCGGCTCCTACGGATGCCGCCAACCCCACCAGGAACGCATCCCAACTTTTATGAGTGGCAAACGCCGCGGCGAACAGCGGAGCCAGCGTTGAAACGGAACCATCCATAAGTCCCGCCAATCCCGGCTGGACGAACTGCAACACAAAAATCCGGCGGCGCGCTTCGGCCTCGTTGTGGCGGACCCCCGGAGTGATTTCACGCTGTCGGATAGTTTCAGCGGCTTCCGTATGCTTGGCTTCGGCAGCCGCAAGATCTCCGAGCAGTTTGCGAGTGGAAGCGTCGGTCGTTTTTTCGATGCCCATCTGGTAGAACCGGCGCGTCTCCGATTCCATGCTCTCAATGCTTCTCCGAACGGCTTCCGGGCCGATATTCTGAATCAACCAAATTGGCGGACGCGAGACGAAGCCTTTCACATCCTGACGGCGGATCAGCGGAATATGATCGCCAAATCGGGAGCGATAAAGATCGATGAGGCTGTTGCGGTGGCCCGTTTCCTCATCCTGCATCTCGTCAAGTAATCTTGCGGTCGCGGGATAGTCGACGCGCAGTTTCTCGGCGAACTCGCCATAAATGCGTCCGTCCTCTTCTTCGAGAGTAATGGCCAACGCCAGAATCTCGCGATCTGTTAAATCCTTAAAGTTCTTCGCCATAGGCGATCTTCCGAAAGGCTATTTTACGAGTCGCCCGCCGAACCAGGCCGAATCCAGGCGACTTAACAGCCTCTGACCGACAATGGTAGTAAGCCCGTCGTAAATGTTAGATCGTATTTCCGTGCATGGCGCGCGCCAGCACAACCTAAAAAACATCAACATCGAAATCCCACGCAACACCTTTACGGTGATTACCGGGCTTAGCGGATCCGGAAAAAGTTCTTTGGCGTTTGACACTATCTACGCCGAAGGTCAGCGCCGCTATGTGGAAACGCTATCCCCATATGCGCGCCAGTTTCTGGATCAGATGGAACGGCCTGAAGTCGATTCGATAGACGGGCTGAGCCCTGCGATCTCGATTGAACAAAAGACCACTTCCCGCAGCCCGCGTTCGACGGTTGGAACAGTAACCGAGATCTACGATTATTTGCGGCTGCTATATGCCTCGATCGGAATTCCGCACTGCCCCTTGTGCGGCGCGGAAATCGCGCGCCAGTCTCCTAATCAGATCCTCGAACAGGTATTCGCGCAGCATCAGGGCGAACGCATCATGGTTCTAGCGCCGGTAGCGCGCGGGCGCAAGGGCGAATACAAAAGGGAGTTGGAAGCGATTGCCAAAGCCGGATTCCGGGCGCGCATCGATGGAGAGTTACGATCACTCGACGACCCCATCAAATTAGAGAAGCGCAAAAACCACACGATTGAAGTGGCAATTGATCGTCTGGTTGTCAAAGCCGGTATTGAACAGCGCCTGGAAAACTCCATTCAGACTGCGCTCAAGTGGGCTGACGGGCTGGTAGTGATTGCTGTCGTGGACGGCCCGGAGCGGCTCTATTCGGAAAAGCTAGCTTGTCCTAACGATGGCACCAGCATTCCCCAGTTAGAGCCGCGCTCGTTCTCTTTTAATAGCCCATATGGCGCCTGCGAAACCTGCAAAGGCGTTGGCAGCACATGGGCATTTGATCCGCTTAAGGTAATCGCTGATCCTTCCAAGCCGCTTCTCGAAGGAGGATTGGGACCGGGTTCCAGTTCGTCTTACATGATTTCCGCGTTGAATGAAGGCGCGGATAAGCTCGGTATCGATCTATCTATCCCGTTTGAAGACCTTCCGAAGAAGATGCGAACCGTGCTCGTTCACGGAAATTCGCATTTTGCTGGAATCCTGCGAACGTTGGACGACAGCTATGCGCGAGCCAGCGAAGGATACCGCGACTGGCTGATGGACTTCATGTCGCCGACGGATTGCCCCGATTGCGGCGGAAGACGCTTAAGGCCATCCAGTTTGGCCGTGCACGTCAAGGGAATCTCGATCGCCGAGTTCACCAGAATGCCGATCGCACGCGCTTTGCCTCTGGTCCGAAGCTGGGAGTTTACTGGCCGCGAACTTCGGCTTGTGGGCCGCGTTGTTGAAGAGATCCAAAACCGGCTCGATTTTCTCTGCGCGGTCGGTCTGGACTACCTAAGTTTGGAACGCTCTTCTGCCACCTTATCGGGCGGCGAAGCGCAGCGCATTCGATTGGCTACACAGATCGGCTCCAAGTTGCGCGGCGTGTTGTACGTGCTCGATGAGCCGTCAATCGGATTGCATCCGCGCGACAACGGCCGGCTGCTCGATACCTTGCACCACCTGCGCGACCTCGGCAATACGGTTCTGGTGGTGGAGCACGATGCCGAAACAATCGAGCGAGCGGATTACGTCATCGATTTAGGACCGCGCGCCGGCAGACTTGGCGGCAATCTTATTGCGCAAGGCACGCCGGCACAAATCATGCGGGTGCCGCAATCGCTCACGGGCGAGTATCTCAGCGGTCAATTGGCGATTACGCCACCGCTGGTACGCAGGGCCGGCAATGGGTTGACGATTACGGTCAAACGCGCGCGCGAGCACAACCTAAAAGACATCGATGTGGACTTTCCTCTAGGAACGCTGATCGTGGTCACAGGCGTATCGGGAAGCGGCAAGTCAACTCTGATTCACGATATCCTCTACCGCGCATTAGCCAAAGAGGTTTATGGATCGAGCGAAACACCGGGCGCGCACGACGCGATTCTTGGCCTGGAGCATATCGACAAAGTAATCGAGATTGACCAATCGCCCATCGGCCGGACGCCACGCTCAAACCCCGCCACATACACGGGCGTGTTCACCGCAATTCGCGAACTTTATGCGATGTTGCCGGAATCCCGCGAGCGCGGCTACAAGGCGGGACGTTTCAGTTTCAACGTAAAGGGCGGACGCTGCGAAGCTTGTCAAGGCGATGGGCTGAAGCGCATCGAGATGAATTTTTTGCCTGATGTCTACGTCACTTGCGATGTTTGCCGCGGACGCCGCTACAATCTGGAAACGCTGCAGGTGAAGTACAAAGGCAAAAGCATTGCCGATCTTTTGGCGTCTACAGTCGATGAAGCTGTGGATATCCTCACCAACATTCCACAAATTCAGCAGAAGCTGAAGACGCTGGCAGATGTCGGGCTCGGATACATTCACCTGGGTCAATCTTCCACGACTCTTTCGGGCGGCGAAGCGCAGCGCATCAAGCTGGCAAAGGAATTGAGCAAGCGGCAAACGGGAAAGACGTTTTATTTGCTCGACGAACCGACGACCGGATTGCATTTTGAAGATGTCCGGCATCTCCTGAATGTCTTGCAGCGGCTGGTCGATTTGGGAAATACAGTTGTGATCATTGAGCATCAGATCGATGTAATCAAGAGTGCCGATTATGTGATTGATCTGGGACCGGAAGGAGGCGAAAAAGGCGGCCGGTTGGTTGCCGCCGGTACGCCCGAAGAACTGCTTGACAATCGCCACAGCCACACCGCCGCCGCGCTCCGAAAGATACTAAGACCAGGACATGCTGCCTGACGAGACGCCTGTACAATCTAACTGCATATCCGGTGAGGGCATGCCGGTGGCTGAACCGGTAGCGGCCATTCCGCCCGAAATTCCGATTTCGAAATCAAACCGCGATCCATTCTGGGGATATCAGGACCTGGCGCTGGTACTGGGCCTGATGGTCGCAGCCACGGCCATCATCCTTTTGGGAGTGGGAGTTGCTACTTTCGTCTGGCCCCGCCTAAAAAGCGACCCCATGCCTTTGCTCCTGCCGACGAACTTGGCAATGTACTTCTTTCTTCTGGTGATATTGAAGTTTGTTTTCAGCAGCAGGTATGGGAAGCCAATGCTGTCATCCCTCGGTTGGAGGATGACTAACGGAACCATGCTGGGTTATGCGGTCCTTGCTGGCGTGGCACTTCCATTCGTGATCTCCGGCATCGGAAACTTGCTACGCACGCCGAAAATTTCGACACCCATGGACCAGATACCCAACTCCATTCCGCTGGCGCTCATGGCTGTCACGTTGGCGCCATTCTTCGAAGAGTTGTTTTTTCGCGGACTCCTGCAGCCCTTGCTAACTCGTACCTTTGGCGTCGTGTTTGGGATCTTGTTGACAGCCGCGTTGTTCGGCAGTCTGCACGCCGTCGAGTACTCGTTTGTATGGCAATACATCGTGGCTATCGGGCTTGTTGGCGTGGCGCTCGGTTTTATGCGCGTGTGGACGAATTCGATTGTCCCTACGACGGTGATGCACGCCTGCTTCAACGGGCTTCAACTAGTCGCCCTGCTGTATCAAAAACATCAATAGGAAATGACCTCAACTGCGGTTTTAACTCAAAACAGTGTTGACACGATTGCATGGACGCCTGAGGGCGTTGTGATGATCGATCAGACGCGTTTACCCAACGAAACAAATTTCGTCACGTGCCGGACTTACGTGGACGTCGCCAATGCGATTCGCACAATGATCATTCGAGGAGCACCGGCCATCGGCGTCGCGGCAGCGATGGGCGTAGCTTTGGGCGCTTTGCACTCGAACAATCTCGAAGCCGACATGCCCTTGATATGCGAAACGTTGGCGAAGACGCGTCCAACGGCCGTCAATCTTTTCTGGGCCATAGATCGGATGCGCGGCATTTACACAGCCTCCAAACATTTGGATATCGCACAAATTCGAGCGCGGCTTGTGGAAGAGGCGCAACGCGTCCGTGAAGAAGACATTGCAATTAATGAGGCGATTGGGCGCAATGGAGCCGATCTGGTGCCCGACGGCAAAACTGTATTGACACACTGCAATGCTGGCGCGCTGGCAACCGCTGGTTTTGGAACCGCTTTAGGTGTGATTCGCGCAGCCGTGCGGATGGGCAAAAAGATCGATGTATTCGCCGACGAAACGCGGCCGTTTTTGCAGGGCGCGCGGCTCACCGCCTGGGAATTGCAGCGAGATGGAATCGATACAACACTGATCACCGACAATATGGCTGGCCATTTCTTAAAGAGCGGCAGGATTGGATGCGTTGTGGTCGGCGCAGACCGTATTGCTGCGAACGGCGACGTAGCAAATAAAGTGGGGACGTACGGAGTCGCCGTTCTCGCGAAGGAGAACAACGTGCCGTTCTATGTTGCCGCGCCCATCTCAACGTTGGATCTAACCCTCGAATCTGGCGATCAGATTCCAATTGAGGAACGCGATCGCAAGGAAGTAACGCATATCCGCGGCGTGGCGGTGGCGCCTGAAGGAATTAAGGTCGCGAATCCAGCATTCGACGTGACACCCAATCGTTATGTGACGGCGATTATTACGGAGCGTGGCGTAGCCCGCGCGCCCTACATAGACAACCTGCGGCTGTTATCCTTGTAGTTGCTCCAAAAACCCTCCTGGAGCGCCAGGATACGTTCTCGGCGGCGGTGTCCCTTCTTGTCCAAACGCGTTTTTCTCTCCTTTTTCATAGCTATTTTGGCAGCCGTTTTGGGCTGGGCCAGAGCTTCGGTCGCGACGCGGCCCTCTCTCATTGACATCCTGAAAGGCGAGTTGGATCGTGAGTTCGCCGGCCTAAAAGCCAAGGGCGATCCAGCGCCTTACTACATGGCGTATGAGGTCACGGACGATCAGACAGATTCAGTCTCGGCAGCCAGTGGCGCGCTCATTGAGAACATCCACCAACATGGGCGAGGCGTCGATACCACGATTCGGGTCGGCACACCAAAATTCGATAACTATCATCCCTATAAAGGCACGCGCGTCCGCTTCACATCGTTGACATCGCTCAGCCTGGATGATGATCCGAATCAGATTCGCCGCGCGCTGTGGTCGGAAACAAATCGTGTCTACCGCTCCGCTTCACGTCGATTGCTCCAGTTGAAAACAGATCAGCAGTTATTAGCCGAAGAAGCGAATCAGGACGCCGATTTTTCGTCCGAAGCTCCGCAAACTTATTCTCAACTGCCCGAAACATATCGGTATGACGTAAAGGATTGGAGCCACAAGCTTCGAGAATGGTCATCTGAATTCCGGCAGCACCCAAAGATTCTAGGGTCGGGCGTCAGCTTTATCGCAAAGCGCGAGATCAAGACCTTCGTCAACACAGAGGGTTCAGCCATTCAGCAGGGGAATAACTTTTTCCGGATTGAGATTAACGGCATCGGCCTCGCTCCGGACGGTATGGATGTGCGCACGTTCGACACCATAGAAGCGTCTGATCCCGTGCATTTGCCGGATGACAAGACCGTGCTGGCGCACGTACAAGATGTCGCCAAAAAGGTTGATGCCTTGATGAACGCACCGGCGGCCGAGCCGATTATTTGCCCGGCGATTCTTTCCGGGCGCGCTTCCGCGGTTTTCTTTCATGAGATTTTTGGGCATCGCGTAGAGGGCCACCGCCAGAAGGATGTTTCCGAAGGCCAGACATTCACCAAGATGCTCGGCCAGAAAGTGCTTCCCGACTTCATCAATGTCGATTTTGATCCCACCATCCGGCAATACAAGGGAACGGATCTGATCGGCTATTACGATTACGATGACGAAGGCGTAAAGGCGCGGCCCGTCAAAGTTGTGGAAGACGGCGTATTAAAGACCTTTTTACTGTCGCGGTCGCCAGTGGGCCAGTTCCATGAATCGAACGGGCACGGCAGACGGCAGCCCGGGTACGAAGTCGTCTCGCGGCAGTCGAACTTAATTGTTGAATCATCTAAGCAGGTTTCGGATCACGAGCTGCGAGCGGAACTAATTGACGAAATAAAGAAGCAGAACAAGCCTTACGGCCTGTACTTCGAGGAAGTTTCAAGCGGCTACACGACGACGGGGCGGCAGGGGTTGCAGGCTTTTACGGTCGTGCCGCTGGTGGTCTACCGCGTTTACGCGGACGGCCGGCCCGATGAGCTGATTCGCGGCGTGGATATCGTCGGCACTCCGCTAGCAAGTTTTCAAAAAATCGTGGCAACCTCGAACCGTTCCGAAGTGTTCAACGGATTTTGCGGCGCTGAATCCGGAAGCATCCCCGTGTCGGCCGTATCGCCTGCGATTCTCGTCTCCGAAATAGAGACACAGAAAAAACAGAATGCCCAGGAGAAGACCCCGCTATTACCCCGGCCGGAAGGCGAGAAGCAATGAAACGCCTCCTTGTCCCTGCCCTCGCTTGTTTATTGGGTAGCGCGTTATGGCTCGCGTTCGCGGCCGATAACGGACCGGATCCGCGAAAAGACCTGCAGTTGCGGGCAATGCTGGATGAAATTGCGCGGGCGAAGACACTGCAAATCAGCAATCTCGATAAACCGTATTTCATTGCCTATTCCAGCAGCGACTCGGACACCGCTCTTGCAACCGCAAGTCTCGGCGGTCTTATAGGGTCCAGCAGGATGCATATTCGGCAGCCGACGATCGTTCTGCGCGTCGGCGATTACAAGTTCGACAATACGAACTCGATCTATGCACGTAATATGCGGCTCGGCTTTTTTCCCATTGATGACGACTATCAGGCGATGCGAACGCAACTCTGGTTATCGACCGATGGTTTGTACAAAGCCTCGGCTGATCAGATTACGCGTAAGCGCGCTGCGCTGCGCGAAATAGCCGATCCCGATACCACACCCGATTTCAGTCCCGCTTCGGCGGTGCGCATTCTTCAACCTCCGTCCGAATTAAAGGTCGATCTCAAACACTGGGAAGATGCGGCGCGCAAATTGTCAGCGCGATTTGTGGCGCATCCGGATGTGCTCGAGTCGTCTGTGATGATGCGCGGAATTGGTTCCACTTATCGGCTGGTGAATACGGAAGGAAGCGTGGTCCGGATTCCGCAGGAGATCACTACAGTTGAAATTCGCGGTAGTAGTCTGGCGGCCGATGGAACGCGAGTGTGGGATCACGATCTGATCGCCGTTCTGAAGCCATCGCAACTGCCTTCAGAGCAGGATTTGATCAATCGCGGCGATAAGGTCGCTGCCGATGTCGACGCTCTAGCCAAAGCCCCGGCTGGCGACGATTACACAGGCCCTGTTTTGTTCGAGCAGGAAGCGGCCGCCCAACTGATGGCGCAGGCCTTGACCGATGCCATACGCTTGCACCGTAAACCGATCTCGCCTCCGGGAGCGAATGCGCAAGGCTCTGAACCGATTGAGAGTGTCTGGGCTTCGCGAATTGGCTCAAAAGTCTTGCCCGAGTGGCTCTCAATTATCGACGATCCCCATCAAGCCGACTTTCACGGCGTGGCGCTCGCGGGACAGTATGACGTTGACGATGAGGGCGTCCCCGCGGAACGCGTACCGATTGTGGAGAAAGGCGTACTGAAGCACTTCCTGCTCAGCCGGCAACCAGTGCGGGCCTTTAATACGTCTAACGGCCATGGCCGCTTGCCGGGAGGATTCGGCTCAGAGGCGGCAGCCATCGGTAATCTCTTCGTACAGGCCGACGAAACGATACCGGAAGCGCAGATGAAGGCAAAACTCATCGAATCCGTGAAAACAGCCGGATTGAAATACGGAATCCTGATCCGCAAGATCGATTTTCCGTCCACCGCCAACTTCGAAGAGCTTCAAACAATGGCGCGAGAGTTGCGCAAGAATGGCTACGCCCGCACATTGAACACGCCTATACTCGCCTATCGTATATATCCCGATGGCCGGGAAGAGTTGGTCCGCGCCATTCACTTTAAAGAATTCAGCGCCAAGGATCTTCGCGATATCAAGACCGCTTCCGATCGCCCCTATGTTTTGAACTACGTAAATAACGGAAGTTCGCTTGACCTGATCGATATCGCCAGCGACGCCACCAGTTCTTCGGTGATCTGCCCTTCTCTGCTATTCGACAGCATCGATCTGGGCCGCACTGAGGAGCAGGCCGGAAGACCGCCGATTGTGGCCGCCCCCGCACTGACGCCGCAGTAAGCACGCTGTTAACGATGCGCATTATCAGCAGGGCGATTTTTCGCGAAGTATTTACCAGCGCTGCACTAGGAACGCTGCTGTTTATCTTCGTTTTGTTCCTGCGGACAATTGAACGGCTCTCGGTACTCCTCGTTAAAACTTCGGCTCCTCCGCCTGTCGTTGCACGCCTGCTCCTATATGCGCTTCCTTCTACCATTCCGTTTGCGCTGCCTCTGGGCGTACTCGTCGGAATCCTGATTGGCCTGAGCCGCATGTCCGCTGATAGCGAAATCACCGCAATGCGCGCCTCCGGCATTTCCAGCAAATCCGTCGCGCGTCCGGTGCTGTTGTTTTCGTTTTTCGCCCTTGTGCTGACCGCGCTATCGTCGCTTTGGCTCACTCCACTCTCATTGCATTTGGAATCGAAGGTAGCGCGCAACTTCGCGGCGGCGCAACTTACAGGCAATATTGAGACACGCATCTTCGACGAGCAGTTCCCGAACACAGTGCTCTACGTCGACAACGTCGATTCAAGCGCAAAGCAGATTGTCTGGCACAATGTATTCATTGCGGACATCACCCCGCAGGCCGAACTGGAACAGCGCGGAAAAGATCGCGGCGAAGGACCACGAATCGTCGTCGCCCAAGAAGCGATTCCGCACGCTGATCCGGCAAATAACCGAATCATTCTTGACCTGAGAAACTTCAGTTCCACCGAGCGCGACAAAGAAGGCAACATCATCAAGACCGGCGCATCGACTCAGTTCCAAAGCTTGCAGGCCCAGAAGCAGGAAGATCTTCAGCTTAATAAGACTGTGCAGGAGATGGACACCGGACCGCTCTACAAACGCGTGTACCGGAGTCACGGCCTGTCTCACGAAGACTACGTCGATGCGGCAATTGAGTTGCATCAACGCTTTGCGCTTCCGCTGGCATGCGTCCTGCTCGGGTTAGTCGGAATACCGTTAGGCGTGTCCTCGCGCAAAGGCGGAAAGTCGGCGGCCTTCATCGTGACGGTGCTGCTGGCGTTCATCTACTATCTCGGCTTCATTACGCTGATCGGCCTAGCGCGCAAGGGCAGCTTGCCTGTGCCCATTGCGGTCTGGACTCCGGACGCCGTTTTTGCGATCGTCGGCATATTCCTGCTGAGCCGCCTCGAAACCCCTGGCGATCACGACATTGCTGGTTGGCTTCGCGCAGCCGCACAAGACCTGATGGACAAGCTGAAAGTGCTGCGTTTTGCCGGCTCCGCTAAAGGCTCGAAGCGATTCGGCCTCAGCCCAATGATCATCGACGGTTACGTGCTGAACGGATTTCTGTTTTACTTTTTCGTGCTGGTGATAGCGCTTGTCGCCTTAATCGAAGTATTTACCTTCTTCGAACTGCTCGGCGACATGATCAAGAACGATATCGGCATGCCGACGATGATCGACTACCTATGGCATCTCGCGCCCAGCC
>DASREJ010000146.1:0-23456 GCA_035652115.1 Bryobacteraceae bacterium | reverse complement strand
CTCCCGGCCGCATCCGCCGCTACCTCGACCTTGAAAGCCATCGAAGACAGGCATGGAATCGAACGAACGGAGATCCTGAACGTGCAAGATCACGATCAAGCAACGATTGGACGACGAACGTTGTTTACGCGCGGCGCGGTTTTGGCGGGCGGGGTGGCTGCGGCTACGTTGATCGACACGGGTGTGGCGCAAAAACCGAAGCGAGCAGCGGGCCTTCGGCTCCAATGATCGTTGCGGCCGATGGGAACGCAGTTGTCGAAACAACGGCGGGAAAAGTTCGCGGCTTCACCCAAAACGGCCTTCAAACGTTCAAGCGATACCGTACGGAGCGCTCCGGCCGTTTCGTGGCGCCGGCAAAACCCAAGCCCTGGGCCGGAGTTCGCAGCGCCATGTATTACGGTCTTACCTGCCAGCAAGCGCCGCGCACGGGCTGGCTCCGCGATGAGAATGCGTTCCTGTTCCGGTGGAATCACGGCCTGCCGAGCACAACTGACCGTCGTGATGCGGATCACCATCTTGCCGGGCGGCGAACTTGATCAGATCCAGTTTCTTTTCGGGCATGTGTCGATCCAAACGACTGAACGCTACCTTGGGTGCAAACAGAAGTTGCGCTTCGCCGTCAATGACAAGCTTGGTCTCGAACCGTAGCGGTACAAAAGGGTGAAAGGGACGGATACCCGTCCCTTCGCGACCAGGGCGGATCTATACATCGCAGGTACATTGTGATCCCTCGCCATGCCGGGCCTGCACTAAAATTTTTATCTGCTGTATTTTCCGTAACCCGCGGAGTCGAGGTAACCCGACGTATTTGCGTTCACGAGCACGTGAGACATGCGCGCCGAAAGTCAATTTAGAGGGCCGCGCGATCAGACACCGTGTCAACATCCAAATCACATAACTGCTTACGACAGCTCTGGCAGATTTCTTGGATAATGGCCTCGCGATTTTTCGGCTCACATTCACATAGAATTTTTTGGAGTACTTGTGTACTGAGGGCGCCCGCTCGTTCGTTTTGGCGCACAGAGTCAATTTGCGGGCGCGCAACGATGGGGATTCAAATCCCCTCCCCGCACCATAAACAAAAGCGTCCGGACCGACGTATAGGCTCTAGACGCACTTAATGGGCCGACTGGGCCTCTGACTAGTTTTGAAAGTTTCTAAAGCGAATGGGCTTGGCTATGGGGGCGTTTGTCCGCTCGAATGATCAAAGCGCAGATGCTAAATTTAGGGTTCCTATGATTTGCCACGAAGGCTTACGGAGACTTGCTTGCGATGTTTTGTAACCGGATGCACCGGGTTTATTGGCAGCAACCTGACGGATCGTCTGCTTGCTCTTGGACATGATGTTGTTGGATACGACAATCTCTCGACTGGCAGGATGTGTTTTCTTCAGGCCGCCCTTTCCAACAGCCGGTTCAAATTATGCGAAGGGGACCTGCTTGAAGGAGATCGTCTCAAGGCGGCGATGGAAGGAAGCCATTTCATTTTTCATTTAGCAGCCAATGCTGATGTGCGCTTCGGAACCGACCATCCGACAAAGGATCTGCATCAGAACACGATCGCAACAGTAAATGTACTGGAAGCAATGCGGGCGACGGGGGCTAAACGGATCGCGTTCGCATCGACCGGCTCCGTATATGGCGAAGCAGAGATTTTTCCTACGCCGGAAAACGCGCATTTTCCCATTCAGACATCGCTGTATGGCGCTTCGAAACTAGGTGCGGAAGGCTTTATAGAAGCCTATTGCGAAGGTTTCGGGATGCAGGGTTTCATCTTCCGATTCGTTTCTATCTTGGGAGAACGTTACACGCACGGGCACGTTTTCGATTTCTGCCAGCAACTAAAGGCGCATCCGAGCACCTTGCACGTACTGGGCAACGGGAGACAGCGGAAATCTTATCTATATGTGCAGGATTGCATTGATGGAATTCTTACTGCGACCGAACGATGTCAAGGCAAGGTAACAGTGCTGAATCTCGGGACGGATGAATACTGCGAGGTGAACGATTCAATTCGGTGGATCTGCGAAGAATTGGGGGTCAACCCCGAGTTAAAGTATGCCGGCGGAGACAGGGGCTGGATTGGCGATAATCCATTTATTTTTTTGGACTGCTCGGCGGCACGTCGATTGGGGTGGCGTCCCAAGCTGAGCATCAAAGAAGGCGTCGTTCGAACCGTTCGCTATTTGCGAGAGAATCCGCAGTTGTTCGAAGATGCAAATAATTAACAGCGCATCTAGTAGTGAGTGCTTGCCTTGCAAAATTTGTTCTGCAAATGCATTGTTGGTCGGTCGTAAAAAAGGACAATTCCGACCGCAGATCTTTAACCTCTTCCGGTGCCCGAAATGCAATTTTACGTTTGTAGGAAATCCTTGGTTAGATTACAGCGAGATCTATTCTGAAGCGTATTATCGCGGTTGCGGCGCCGATCCTTCTGTCGACTATATCTTTGAATTAGAGAATCCGGATGAGACAGTTCGCCGCCACGAATGGCGGGGAATTGTCAGAGCGGTAGAATCTTGCGTCGCACTTCGCCCGGACACTCGATGGCTTGACTTCGGTTGTGGAAATGGAGGACTCGTGCGCTATGTAACAGAGCAACGAGGTTGTTCTACGATGGGATACGAAGAGGGTTGGATTCGCAATGAGGCGCTCAAGTACGAGATTCCGGTAATAAGTCAAGCAACTCTAAATTCCTCCTTCGCGACCTTCGATGTTATTACCGCGATCGAAGTTTTGGAACACTTAGCAGATCCGCTCGCGGAGTTGAAAAAAATCCGTTCTTTGTTGAAGCCAGGAGGACTTTTCTTTTTCACAACGGGCAATGCTGCACCCCATCGAAAGGATCTATTCGATTGGTCTTATATGCTTCCGGAGGTTCATATTAGCTTCTTCGAACCTGTGACGCTCGCCCGCGCGCTGAAGTGCGCTGGATTTCGCCCTGAATTTCCGGGATTATTGCCTGGCTACGAAGACATCATTCATTTCAAAGTTCTAAAGAGTCTCGGGTGCCGACGACGCACCTTGTGGGAGGAGTTGTTGCCCTGGAAATTTCTTAGCCCCATTGTGAACTGGAGAGTTCAAGCAGCAGCGCACCCCATCGGCTGGGCGGAATAATCGGTAATTTTTTTAATGGCTGGCGAACAAAAATTGTTGCAAGGACGCGCCGTTTTGATCACGGGCGGCAGCTCGGGAATCGGCAAGGCGGTTGCGAAAGCGTGCATTGGTGCGGGAGCTGACATTACTATATGCGCGCGTGGCGCCGAGAGTCTTCAACAGGCAAAGTTAGAACTGGCAGATGTTGTCTCTAAGGGCCAACGCGTGGCCGCAATACAGACCGATGTAGCTAGCGCGGCTGCAGTGGACAAGTTAGTCACAGCAACGATCACCGAAATGCCTCATCTCGTGGGTTTGGTGAACGCTGCAGGAGTTCTAGGCTCAATGGGAGCTTTGGACCAAACTGATACCGATGAATGGGTCGCCACGATTCAAGTAAATTTGATCGGAACGATGTTAATGTGCCGTGCGGTTTTGCCGCATTTCCGTGCTCGCGGGTACGGTAAAATTATCAATTTTTCGGGCGGCGGCGCGACCTCTCCTCGTCCCTTATTCAGTGCCTATGCCGCTTCTAAGGCAGCGGTCGTGCGCTTTACGGAAAATTTAGCCGAGGAACTCAAAGGAGCCGGAATTTACGCGAATGCTGTAGCGCCTGGCGCTGTCAACACGCGCATGCTTGCAGAAGTTATAGAGGCAGGCGCCGCAAAGGTGGGAGACGCAGCTTACAGGGAGGCATTGAAACAAAGAGAACGCGGAGGAACACCGGCTGATAAAGCAGCGGCGCTGTGCGTGATGCTGCTTGCAGGCACAACGGACGGAATAACAGGAAAACTGCTTAGCGCGGTTTGGGATCCGTGGCAGTCGTTACCGAAACATAAGGATGAACTGATGCAGAGCGATATTTACACCTTGCGACGCATTGTTCCTGCCGACCGAGGGCTGGATTGGCAATAAGTGCGACTAAGTTCGCGGTTATCGGCTGCGGACTGATTGGAACAAAAAGAGCCCAGAACATTCCCGGCTCTGCCGTCATAACTGTTTGTTGCGATGCAAATGAAACAAACGCCAACAAACTGGCGGCCTCCTGTCCCGGCGCGACGACCAGTACAGACTGGAAATGCATAGTCGGGCGTGCAGACGTAGACGCTGTTTTCGTCTGTACGACACACGACCTTCTAGCGCCCGTTGCGGAAGCAGCGGCACTACACGGTAAGCATGTTCTGATTGAAAAGCCGGGAGCTCGCCGTGCAAACGAGTTAGATCCCGTTTTCGAAGCGTCAAAACGAACAGGTGCAGTTGTTCGTGTAGGTTTTAATCACAGATATCACCGCGCATTTCAGAGGGCGCGTGAAATCTATCAGTCCGGGATGTTGTCGGACCTTTTATTCGTGCGAGGACGATATGGGCACGGCGGACGCATTGGATACGACCAAGAATGGCGGGCCCTTCCTGCAATCTCCGGAGGCGGCGAAGCAATCGATCAAGGAATACATCTGATCGATCTCGCCCGTTGGTTTTTGGGCGATTTGAACTTCGTCGGAGGCCGCGCGCCGACCTATTTTTGGAATATGCCCGTGGAGGACAACGCCTTCCTTCTACTTGAAAGCGAATCGCGACAGGTGGCTTTTCTGCATGCCAGTTGGACGGAATGGAAAAATCTGTTCTCCTTTGAAATCTGTGGGCGCATGGGAAAGCTGGAAATTTCAGGGCTCGGCGGCAGTTACGGTGCAGAGAAGCTGCTTTACTATCAAATGCTGCCAGAGATGGGTCCACCGGAAACAACTATTTACGAGTACCCCATGGGGGACAATTCATGGCAGGTGGAGATTGCGGAGTTTATCGACGATATCGAGTTGAGGCGCACACCTGAACCAGGACTCAGAGAAGCACAGGCGGCGCTCCGAATTGTTGAACAGCTTTACACAAGGCAATAACTCGTGATTATTACTAGAAGTCCATTGCGCATTTCCTTGGGCGGCGGCGGGACGGACTTACCGTCCTACTACCGAGAGTACGGTGGATTTGTAACATCGGCGGCAATAGATAAGTACGTATATATTACGCTCCATCAAACATTTTTTGAAGACCTGATTATCAAGTATTCACAGATGGAGCGGGTCAAAAAGCTCGATGATATTCGGCATCCACTTATCCGTGAAGCCTTGAAACTTGCTGATCAGGAAGCTAGCTACTTAGAGATCACTAGTATGTCGGATATCCCCGCAGGCACTGGCCTCGGCTCCAGTGGGAGTTTCCTGACGGCCTTGTTGCATGCCCTTCATCTACACACCAAGACAATTGTTCCCAGACAAGATCTGGCCGAACAGGCTTGTCACATAGAGATTGAGCGGCTTGGTGAGCCAGTTGGCAAGCAGGATCAATATATTGCTACGTTCGGGGGCATAACATGTTTCGAATTCCATACAGACGGTAAGGTTAGCGTAAATCCACTCAGGTTAAACCCCGAAACGCAGGTGAATCTAGAAGACAATTTAGTGCTTTTCTATACCGGCTATTCTCGGTCGGCGTCGGAGATACTTCGGGATCAAGACGTGCGGAGTAAACAGCGTGACCAGTCGATTGTCGCCAACTTACATTTCGTGAAAGAACTGGGTTTTGAAAGCAAAAAGGCCCTCGAGAGTGGTGATTTGCATCGCTTTGCCGAAATCATGGATGTTCATTGGCAACACAAAAAACAGCGCTCCAGCAATATGAGTAACAGCACCATTGATGATTGGTATTGTTTGGCTCGGAAGAACGGCGCACTCGGAGGGAAGCTGATCGGGGCGGGCGGTGGTGGATTCCTCATGTTTTATACCGAGGACAAAACCAGACTTCGTCATGCAATGCGGGAAGCGGGACTTAGAGAAATGCGAGCCCGGTTCGATTTTCAAGGAACAATGCTTGTCACGCAATCGTAAGACGCGGGCGAGGTGAGTTGGACATGTTGCCCTGTGCCATTTTGTGTGGAGGTCTGGCAACTAGGCTCCGGCCGATTACGGAGAAAATCCCCAAGTCTCTGATCCCCATAAATGGTGAGCCATTTATAGCTCATCAGTTGCGGCTGTTACGCTCGAATGACGTAGAAAAAATTGTGTTATGCGTAGGCCATTTAGGCGAAATGATTCAAAAGTTCGTGGGACCAGGTACAGACTACGGCCTACGCGTCTCCTATTCTTTTGATGGCGCGCAATTGCTTGGTACAGCAGGTGCGATTCGAAAGGCGTTGCCCCTTTTAGGCGAGCCCTTTTTTGTGCTCTATGGCGATTCCTATCTCACCTGCAACTACGGGGAGGTAGCCGAAGCTTTCAGCTCTTCCAACTCAGACGCCTTGATGACCATATATCGAAACGAAGATCGTTTCGATACGAGCAATGTAGAAGCCGACCGAGGGCTTATCCTGCGCTACGACAAACGCAATCGAGTAAGCAGGATGCATCATATTGACTATGGCCTATCTGCATTCAAACAATCGATATTTCGGGAACTTCCTGAGAACGAAGTTAGCGATCTATCGGAACTCTGTCAGAAACTTGCTGCAAGCGGGCAATTGGCGGGCTACGAAGTAAAAGAACGATTCTATGAAATTGGATCGGAAAAGGGCATACAAGATTTGGAACGATATCTAACTGAATCAGACACACGCAAAGAAAAGCAGAGCGGACAGACGGCCACAAAGATATGAGTTTTTCCGAAGAGTTCCTTATGGAAGTTCAGCAGGTCGCTAAACAATTGGACACGACTGCTCTGGAACGAATGGTGATGCTGCTGGCGACAATACGGGGCGACGGAGGACGGCTTTTTATTTTAGGCGTTGGTGGGAGCGCGGCCAATGCGTCTCACGCGGTGAACGATTTTAGAAAAATCGTCGGGATCGAGACCTACGCGCCAACCGATAATGTTTCGGAATTGACGGCAAGGACTAACGATGAAGGATGGCTGACCGTGTTTGAGGCATGGTTGCGAGTAAGCCGATTGAGCAACAGGGACGGCATTCTAGTTTTGTCTGTGGGTGGTGGAAGCCTCGAAAAGCAAATAAGCCCTAACTTGGTAACGGCACTTCAGTATGCCAAATCCATCGGATCCAAAATCATGGGTATTGTCGGCCGGGATGGAGGATACACGGCAACGGTCGCGGAGGCATGCGTCGTAATTCCGACCGTGAATTCAACCCACGTCACTCCTCATTCCGAAGCATTTCAGGCGGTGGTGTGGCACCTGCTTGTTTCACATCCTTCGTTGAAGGCTGCACCTACTCGTTGGGAGTCAATCTGACCTTGCGCTATGAATCGTGCCGTATTTCTCGATCGAGACGGCGTGCTGAATCAGCCCATCATTCGAAATCGAAAACCATATCCGCCCTCGAGTGTTGCGGAGACCATTATCGTGCCGGAGGCGAGCACCGCACTTATTCGGCTGAAGCAACACGGATTCCTGTTAATTGTAGTTACTAATCAACCCGATGTCGGGCGAGGCACTTGTACACGCGAAGATGTGGAAGCAATAAATACCTTTCTTTCGGCAATGCTTCCTTTGGATGACTTTTTTGTATGCTATCACGATGACGAAGCAGGCTGTGAATGCAGAAAGCCGCGTCCGGGCCTGCTGATCGAAGCGGCTGCGAAACATAACATCTCGCTCGAAACGAGTTACTTAGTCGGAGATCGTTGGCGAGACATCGATGCAGGGGCAACGGCCGGCTGTAAGACGATTTTAATCGATTACAGCTATAATGAGCAGAGTTCGACATTTCCGCCAGACGTGAATGTTTTCTCGTTGTCGAAGGCGGTCGACTGGATCCTCGAACAGGAGGGCATATCAGCTGAGTAGTTTGTCCACACTGAGAATTAAAATTTTCGCCGATGGCGCACATCTTTCGGAGATGTGCGAGCTTTATCGAAATCCAATGATTCGCGGCTTTACCACGAACCCTACATTGATGCGCAAAGCAGGCATTGACAGCTATGAGGCGTTCGCGCGTTCGGTGGTGGCTGCCATTCCCGACAGATCTATTTCGTTCGAAGTTTTCTCGGATGATTTCGCCGAAATGGAACAGCAAGCGCTTAAGATCGCCAGTTGGGGTTCGAACATCTACGTTAAAATTCCAGTGACTAATACCCTAGGCGATTCGTCAGTTCCGCTTATTTGCCGTTTATCCCAAATGGGCGTCAATCTGAACGTCACGGCCATGATGACAATCGAGCAAGTGCGCGAAGTCAGCCGCGCACTGACTGCGTGTCCAGCAGGATATATCTCGGTGTTTGCGGGCCGAATTGCAGATACTGGCCTTGATCCGGTACCGATCATGCGCGAGGCGGTGGAAATCCTGTCCAACTACAACAACCTGGAGCTGATTTGGGCAAGCCCGCGAGAACTTCTGAACGTACTTCAGGCCGATTCGATAGGTTGTCATATCATCACAGCTACGAGCGATATTCTGAAGAAGCTCGTGTTAATTGGCAAAAATCTCGAGCTGTATTCGTTAGAAACGGTTAAGATGTTTCACGACGACGCCGTGAAAGCTGGTTTTACTATTTCTTGAGCAACAGGCTACTTGCTTACGGCTTCCTCCACGCAAGAGCCATTATGCCGCTGGCCACAACTCTAATCGGCCGATGCGCTAACTTACCGGGCAGCAGATTTCGAAGAAGCTGCACAACAGGGCTAACAAGCGGAACGCGGAAGCGGGCAAAGTGCGCCGAAACATAATCGGCACTTAGCACCTTGTAATTGGGAAAAAACTGCACAACTTCAAACCCATGATCTTCAAGTAAGCGCGTTAGAGATCGCCGACTGAAATACGTCAAATGTTCGGTCTTATACTCCATCCAGTAACGCCCCAGCACACGTCTCGACCAACTATCTAGTGACGGTGTCGCTAGCGCAAGCAGTCCTTGCGGCTTAAGAGCAGCATACAAATGCTTTAATGTCTGTGATGGACGGCGCAGATGCTCAATAACATCGAAAGCGCCGATGACGTCGTATGCATTAGAAGGAAGACATTCGTCTTCAGGCGAGCCGACACGTACCACGGCCTGACCGAGACGAGCGTTCGCATCACTAGCGGCGTGCTCAGAATACTCTAATCCCTCTACTTCGAAGCCGCGGGCTCTTGCCTCGATCAAGAAATCGCCAGAGCCACAACCGATCTCCAATAATCGAGGCTTGGGCACCTGTACAAACGGCAAGATCGTATCAAGATACAATCTTGCGGTCGCCGTCTTCAAGAGTGCTCGCCGCCGTAGCGAGTTGCTGTCTTTTTCGCCTAAAAAATAAGTGTCCGAATATATGGCGGACAGAGCTTCGTCCGTAGGTTGTGGAAACAAAAACTCCAGCCCACACCGCTTACAGGAATAAACTTCATTTTCGTTTCTCTTGAAAACGAAGAAAACGTGATCTTTCTCAGCGCATAACGGACAGGCTGGCATAGCGCAATAGCTATCAACCTGTACGGCGGGCGATAATTCGGAACGTCCTATGCTCACCTTGTCATTGTAAAATGCAAGTTTACCCACAATAATACAAGATGACCGTGAAGACCGCAGCTAAACTTCAGCGGCAACCGATCGGAAAGGCTCATAGGGCATGTCCGATTTGTGATTCGACGCACCTTGAGTATGAATTTGTCGTAGACAGATCACCAGTGTGCAGTTGTCAGGACTGTGGTTTACTCTTCCTCAATCCACAACCGCCGCCGGATCTGGCCAGCGAAGAAACGTACGCCTCCGAGCAAGGCACCCTAACAGAACTCTATAGGGCGAATGCTGTGCAGAGGCTTCAGCAGTTAGTTGCTTACTCCGGACAACAGCAAGGCAAGTTACTGCTAATTGGAGCCGATACTCATCTTTCCACTGAAGCCCGGAAGTTAGGCTTCGAGGTTTACTCGTTTTCGGCGCGCCAGTTCGAGGAGAGCGCAAGGACAAATCTTCCTTCAAGAGTGCAGGTTTGCGTCTTATTTTGCTCGCTGGAGCGAATGAGAGATCCGCTTGCGGCGCTTCAGATGATTCATGCTCTCTTACAGGCCGAAGGGTGTCTCATGGTGATCTCACCGACCACGGACAGCAGGCCAGCCAGGCTGTTGCGCTCGTCCTGGTGGGAATTTAACAAAACAAATCTGTTTTATTTCTCAATCGATACCCTGCAAAACCTATTAATCAAGGCAGGCTTCGGCGACCCGATTATTTCGCCAGACCGCAGCCTTGTTTCCTTAAATTACCTTCGCGAGCGTCTAACCAGAAACCCACAGTCTTCAAAACGCTTCCGCTGGCTTCGAGCGCTTATGTCGCTCACTCCGGTGCTGCGAAATAAGGCTTTTCGGTTTTTACACGGCAGAACGCGGTTTCTAGTAAGGTCCAAAGTATATTCTTCTCCGCCACGGCTGTCGGTCATTGTTCCCGTCTATAACGAAGCGGCGACATTTGTGGAACTGATCGAGGAACTACTTGCTAAGACGATTGAAGGAGTAGACATCGAAGTTATTATCGTCGAAAGTAACTCAACAGACGGGAGCAGAGATCTTGTCCTACGCTACAAAAATCACCCCCGGGTTCGGCTGGTTTTAGAGGAGACTGCCTGCGGAAAGGGGCATGCAGTGCGGAGTGGCCTAGAACTAGCGACAGGCGACATTATCCTCTTTCAGGACGCCGATCTCGAGTATGACGTGGGCGACTATGACGGTCTCATCGCTCCGCTGTTGCAATTTCAGAATAACTTTGTACTTGGGTCGCGCCACAAAGTCGGGAAGAATAGCTGGAAGATTCGTGAGTTTTCGGACTCGGCCGGACTGACGGTACTTTTCAACTTCGGCCACCTTCTATTCTTGACCTTGTTCAATGTACTTTATTCGCAGCGACTAACCGATCCGTTTACAATGTTCAAGGTCTTCCGGCGGGAATGTTTGTATGGGCTCAGCTTCGAATGCAATCGGTTCGACTTCGATTACGAGATCGTAATTAAGTTATTGAAGAAGGGCTATAGGCCGTCAGAACTATCTGTCAACTATCGGTCGCGGTCCATTACAGAGGGGAAAAAGGTCACTGTTTTCCGCGATCCACTGACGTGGATTCGCGCTCTTGTGAAATTCCGAAACGCTCCTATCTACAAAGAGACTGAGCGGCAGTAGAAAGAGCTGGCCATCCTCAGATGTCATCCAAATCCGGCACATTTGTGTCAGGCGGGTAGACTGTACCGTTGGGAGCGGTGAGCAACCGCGCCTAATGGGCGATCTGTTTCAGTGCAGCATGAATTGCGCAAACCCAGCGCCCCCCGGATGCTCGCAACCATCTGGGACTCATGTCGAAAGATTCGCAGAGAAGTTGCCTTACTGCTGCTGTGTCCCGGCGGAAACGCCTTCTTCGCCGTTGTGCTTATAAGTGGAGTTGATAAATCCGACGACGTCGTGGCGTAACTTATCGTCCGCTTTTTGATCGATGTAAACCATGTGGCCAGATTCGTAATACGCGAAGCTGATGTTCTTCCGAATTGGCGGCTCAAGACCCATATGGTTGACGGTATGCTCAATACCGTTGAAAGGCGTCGCGAGGTCGTAGTATCCGCACAGCACAAGGACCTTTAGGTGTGTCTCCTCCGTCATGGCGGCACGCAGCACTTCGGCGACTGCAGTGTTGCCGGTCTGGTCCCAGGGCTGGACGCGAGCTGTGACTGTGTAGTACATATCGCTGTCCCACTTCAGCTCGCGGCGGACATAGTCCTGAAAGGCCGCTACGTAAGCACCCTCATAGGAGGCTTCGCTTGGATCATATTCGTCGCGCTCGCCGGCCGCGTCGGCATCCATCCCTTCAAAGCGCGAGTCCAGGCGGCCCACTGTGCGGCGCTTATCGCGTTCCAGTTCCTTAAACCAGCGGAACGGACTGACTCGCAGATTGCATTCCTCGATGTACTTTGGTGAAAGGCCAGTGTAGCGGGCCATATCGGCGACTACTTTCTGATACTCCTCCTTCGGGAGGCGGTCGCCTTTGTCGAGCGCTTGTGCGTATTCGCCATGAGCAAATTCGCGCGCCTTTTCGGCGATCTGCTCCACACTCAGCTTTTGCAGATCAGGAGCAACCAGATGGTGATACCAAGCCGACGTGATGTATGTCGGAAGGAAGAAGATGCTGCGCTCGTCGGCGCCGAAATTAGAGAAAGCGACAGACGACAGCAAAACGATGCCATTGAGATAGAGCTGATGACGATTCTGGAGAACACCGGAAAGTTCGGCAGAGCGAGTCGTGCCGTAGCTTTCTCCGAAGAGGTATTTCGGAGAGGCCCAACGTTCGTTGCGCGTGACGTATTGGTAAATAAAATCCGCAAACCAGTTTGCATCTTCGATAACGCCGTGGAACTGGGCGGGGTTTTCACCGGGCGCGGGACGACTATAGCCGGTTGAAATGGCATCAATAAAGACCATGTCCGTGGCGTCGAGGAAAGAGTCGCGATTGTCCTCGACTACGTATGGCGCCGGCATGCCATGGCCGTCGGGTTCCAATGCTACGCGTCGCGGACCGAGGCCCATGTGCGTGAAGAGAGAGGCCGATCCAGGACCACCGTTGTAAATGAACGTCACGGGCCGGCGCGCAATATCTTGGACGCCGTCGCGAGTATAAGCTACGAAAAAGAAAGTCGCTTTTGGAGTGCCATCGTCGGCTTTGATGACATAAGTAGCGGCAGTGGCTGTGTAAGCGATATCATCACCGCCAATGCGTGCGCGGTGATGTGTCACAGATGCCTTTTCCACCGGCGGAGCGGCAGCGTGCGATGGCTGCTGATTGCGACCGGTTTCGGAGAGTTGCGGCTGCTGCTCCTGCGGCATCTGTTGACGCCGCTGAGCCTGGCCGCGCTGTGGCGATTGGGCCGGCGGAGTAGTCATCTGGGTGTTTTCGCCCGGCGTCTCGCCTCGGTTTCTCTGCGCGGACGCAACAGAAACCGTCAAGAACATCGTCAAAGCTCCCGCAATAACCCGGTCCAAGCTCATGAAATCTTTCTTCTCCTTTGAGCGTGAGTAAGCATCTGGATAGCGATCATCACACGACAAGCACGTGCGGTTCGAACCCAAAGTGCGTTTTCCCGGATAATGGAGGCGTTATTGACAGCCAATAGGTTACAGCCAGCGCATCAGATCACGTGCATCAAGAGCAACACAATGACGATAATTAGCACGAGCCCCAAACCGCCTGATGGATAGTAGCCCCAACCTCTTGAATAGGGCCATGCCGGGAATGCACCAATCAGCAGGATTAACAGAATCAGCAACAGTATCATGCCCGTCTGACGACCTGCGGCTGTGAAATATATCAGGAATTGAGTCGGTGTTTCGTACTAGGTTGATTTGCCGGTGTGGGTATTGATGGGTAGGGAAGGATCAGACGGAAACAAGCGCCAAATCGACGTCCGACTCCGGCGCTAAGTTGCTCAAAGCGTCGATGCGGCGAAGTGCTTCATCCATCGCCTCCCGCCACGTGTCGAAAAGTGCATAGGTCGGATTAGGGCCGAACTCACGCAGCACCCAATAGGCGTAGCCGAGATCAGATTTCGTGCGGGTGATTTTGAAACGGGGCCTGCGAACCGGACGCGGTGTGGCCACGGTTTTCGGTCCGTCCATGCGCGGCTTTGTTTCGTGAGCAGAAAGAACATATTCGACCACCTTCAGTACACCGATAGCTCCCGCCACAAACGCAAGACCGCCGCGCTCGCGGCAGAGATTTCGCAGAACTTTGCCGAACATGCTGATTTGAGATATTCTTACCACAAAATCAACAAATTTTGTGGAAAATGTTTGCGCGCACCGACCTAGGCGAGTGCCGAAACCTGAACAGAGCGTCTGACTAGCGGGGCGGCAGCAGGAGGCATACGCGTACCGAGCAGGTGAATGAGCTCACTGAAAATCTGCTTTGGCGTACGAGCCGCAACTACTTCGTGATAGTTCCGCGCACGGTAAAAATCGATGACCTCTGATGAAGTCGCCCGGTAGAGTTCCAAACGGCGTCGAATGGCGGATGGATTATCGTCGGCACGTCGAATCAAGATCGCGCCGTCACGGTGGCAGCGCGCCTCCTCCACCTTCGACTTGACCGTGTAACTGCTTCCGCATTCCGGGCACTGGCGGCGACGGCTCAGGCGATCCACGATTTTCTCGATTGCCAAGCGGAAATTAATCACTACCGGCTCAGGCAGTTCGAGTTGCGTGAGCAATGTGTCTAAAAAACGCGCTTGCGAAGCGGTACGAGGGTAACCATCCAAGATGCAGCCCGATCGGCAATCGGCTTGGCGGAGCCTTTCGGCGACGACTTGGTTAATGAGTTCATCGCTCACGAGCTGTCCCGACGCCATAACGCTTTCGACCGTCTTTCCGAGGTCAGTTTGCGATTGGACGGTCTGACGCAGCATCTCACCCGTCGAGATTGCGGGAATAGATAACGCCGCGGAAAAACGCGCCGCTTGTGTACCCTTCCCTGCGCCTGGAGGTCCGAGGAAGATGATTACAGCATTGGGTTTGCGCATAGCCGGGCGTCCGCTTTCTAAGTTTGCTTCATCTTGCCGCCTCGCTCAAGCTTGCCGGTCCGCGGCGGACTAGTTGTCCGCGCCGGCAGGATCTACTATGGGATGCTTAGGGCGTAGAGCGGGAGAAAGTCGAGGGCGCATTGTGAACCGGTCGGAACTACTGCAGGAATTGCAGTCTCTTATCCAGGAGCGACGGATCGAGACAGGTATCGCACTGCTGAGCGAGCACGTGGAACGGTTCGCGGAATTGGACACGACGGACCCATTGTCTGGCTGGTGGGTGGGAACCTTGGCTCAATGGCTGGACGTCGGCTTTGAGGACAAAGGCCTGCTTGCGACTCTACTTGCACGCTTCTCAACGGCTGGCCGCCAACAACTTCCACTAGCCGGCTACATCCACATTCGCTTGGCCGAGGCGCTTTTGGCAATGCGGCGAGAGGACTTGAATGAGGCGCTGCGGCATCTGGAAACAGCACTCAAAATCAGCGAAGACCTGGAAGACACCAGAAGCGCGGCCGTTGCCACGTTGTGGAAGGCTCGCTGTTTGCGAAAAGCCGGCGAGTACGATCAAGCGCTGACGGTCACTCGGCGAGGTTTCGAGTTGGCAAATGCCAATGGTCTTCCCTACTTGGCGGCGGTAGTGGGAACGTTGGAAAGCTGGCTGCTGTTCCAAAAAGGCAGGACCAAAGAGGCCATCAAAATTCTGCAAGACGCCGAGGCCGTGTTGCGGAACACCGACGACTTGATCACGTTGGGGAATATTCAATCGACGTATGGCCGGATTGCCTTGCGCGAAGGACGCTATGACCACGCGATGCGTTATTTCGAAGCGTCGATCGATCTTTTTGGAAGGCGCCACTCACTTGAAAGCTATTTAGCGCGGTCGCTTACCAACATGGCACAAGCGAAACGCTTTATGGCACTCCAGTTGCGGCGCAGCATCGATGCGCGGCATGCCCGATTACGCGCCGGCAAAGCATCTAGCGAGCAGATGGACAAACGGGGGCAGGCCGGGCAACTGGAGCGCATGCATGAGTTGCTTCGCAACGCGCAGGCAGATTTGGCCCGGGCAGATGTGATTTACAAACGGGCAGGTAATCATCACGGCGCGGGGAACGTGGATGTGAGCCTCGCACAGATCCATCTCGATTTGGGCGATCTGGACGAAGCTGAGAAGCGGGCCTCCGAGGCATTCGCGCTTGGCGCGCAAAAAACCGACTACTTACTGATGTGCCGCGCGCGCATCGTCGAAGCGATGGTTGCTAACGCGCGCTTTGAGGAGCAAATCGGCGAAGGAGAAGAGTTGAGCCGCTTTGCCCAGCTAGCGCATGATTGTGCAAAAGAAGCTGTTGATTTAGGCGAGCGCACGGAAAGTAGACGTTTGCAAGCACAATCGCACGTCTGTTTAGGCGTAACGCACGTAAACGGATTTTTCAACGACACGGATGCGGCGCGCGCGTGCTGCGATCGGGCAGAAGTGTTTCTCGAACACGACCGTCATGATGCCCTTTGGCAGGAAATTGAACTGCTGCGTTCAAAAATTCTTCACGCAGGTATCGAGGATCCGAACCTGCGCGCTTGGTCGCAAGGTGAAATCGGGAACAAGTCGCTGCAAGATGTGGTGGCGGATTTTGAAGAGCTCGTCATCCGGCGCGTGTGGGAACACGAAGGACGCAAAGTCTCGCGGGTTGCGAACAAGCTTTCGGTTTCGCCGAAAAAAGTGCGGCGTGTGCTGCGCCATCTGGGGTTGATGAGCGAACAGCAGCTACGTGAAGAAGAAGCCGACTCGCTAGTATAGCCGGACGCCCCGAGGGCCTGGTTTGCGGGTCATGTGCACGGCGTCAATGAATTGGACGCTGTTGTTGCTAGACGTCATCAGCAGTGTATGCGTCCGGTAGCCTTCGCCAAAGAAGCGCACGCCGCGTAAAAGCGCGCCCTCGGTAACTCCGCAAGCGGCGAAGATGATGTGCGTACCCATTGCTAGATCGCCGGCGGTGTAGATCCGATTGGGGTTCTTAATACCCATGCGTGCAACGCGTTCTTCGAGTTCGGGTGTGTCGATAACCAGCCGCCCTACCATTTCGCCGTGCAGACAACGCATCGCCGCAGCCGCCAGGACGCCTTCTGGAGCGCCTCCAATTCCCATAACCGCATGCACACCATTGCCGCGAACGGCTACCGCGATAGCGGCCGAGAGATCGCCGTCACCGATTAGCCGGATTCGGGCGCCTTCGCGGCGAATATCTTCCACCAACTGGTTGTGTCTTGGGCGATCTAACACAATAATCGTGAGATCTTTTACATCCCGATCAAGACGGCGCGCGATCGATTTGAGGTTTTGCGAGACCGGTGCGTCAAGGTCGAGCGCGCCTCGGCAGGATGGACCAGCCACAATCTTTTCCATGTAGCAATCGGGCGCGTGTAGGAGCCCGCCCGGTTCAGACGCCGCAAGAACGGCAATCGCATTGGGCGCCCCGGTGGCGCAGAGATTGGTGCCTTCCAGAGGATCTACAGCAATGTCGACCCCCGGAAAATCGCGGCCATTTGAAGGCGTCATGCCGACACGTTCGCCGATATAAAGCATCGGGGCTTCGTCCCGCTCGCCTTCGCCGATGACGATATTGCCGTTAATTGGAACAGTTTCGAAGGCTTGCCGCATAGCCTGGACCGCAGCCTGATCTGAATGTTTGCGGTCACCAATGCCCATGGTTCGGGCGCTCGCAACGGCTGCTTCTTCGACCACGCGAACAAAGTGCGAGGCGAGGTCGCGTTCCAGATTTGTTTCTACGTCAGATGAATTTATTGTTACGGGCGACATGGCGCGTAGTCTTTCATAATGGTCCCGTCAAGACGGACGTGACCGCTTCTCACTGTACAGTAGTGGTTTGTTACTCCTATGAAATCCTCCGTGTCAGCGGTTCACAAAAGTACTAAGGCGCACCGCGCAGAAGTTCCCCTCAGCACAAACAAGCACTTGATTCGCTGGGTGGAAAAAATGGCCGATTTAACTAAACCTGCGGCGATTCACTGGGTGGACGGTTCCGAAGAGGAAAACGAGGCGTTGTGCGCCGAAATGATTGCCAGTGGAACCTTCATCAAGCTGAACCAAAAGCTGTGGCCGAATTGCTACTATGCTCGCTCCGATGCGCGCGACGTAGCGCGAGTGGAAGACCGAACGTTCATCTGCTCATTATCAAAAGAGAACGCTGGACCGACCAACAACTGGGTGAACCCGTTCGAGATGCGCCGAAAGCTGAAATCGTTATTTCGAGGCTGCATGCGCGGACGAACGATGTACGTGCTGCCGTTTAGCATGGGACCGATCGATTCGCCGATGTCGCAAATCGGCGTTGAACTCACGGATTCACCTTACGTTGTCGTGAACATGCGGATCATGGCGCGCATTGGAATGCCGGTGTTCCGAGTAATAGACAAGGACACCAAGCGAGTCATTCCGTGCATGCATAGCGTCGGCGTGCCCTTGAGTCCGGGGCAAAAAGACGTTCCGTGGCCCTGCAATCCGGAAAAGTACATCGTGCATTTCCCCGAGACGCGCGAAATTTGGTCGTTCGGTTCCGGGTACGGTGGTAACGCACTGCTCGGGAAAAAGTGCTTCGCGCTGCGTATCGCGTCGAATATCGCGCGCGATGAGGGATGGATGGCGGAGCACATGCTGATTGTCGGCGTGGAAGATCCGAACGGCGAGAAGACTTACGTCGCCGGAGCATTTCCGAGCGCGTGCGGGAAAACTAATTTCGCCATGATGATTCCGCCCAAGGGTTTTGACGGTTGGAAAGTTTGGACGGTCGGAGACGATATCGCGTGGATAAAACCGGATGCGAGCGGGCAATTCCGCGCCATCAATCCTGAGGCCGGATTCTTCGGTGTGGCGCCGGGCACATCGCCGAAAACAAATCCGAACGCGATCGCAACTCTTTCCAAGAACACAATCTTCACGAACGTGGCGCTCACACCCGACGGAGGCGTATGGTGGGAAGGCTTGACGGAAGAGCCCCCGGCGGAGTGCCTCGATTGGCAGGGAAACAAATGGACTCCCGCAATCGGCAAAGAAACCGGCAGGAAAGCCGCGCATCCAAACGCGCGCTTTACCGCGCCGGCCTCGCAGTGCCCGTCAATCGATCCGGCGTGGGAAGATCCGGATGGCGTGCCCATCAGCGCTCTCATTTTTGGCGGCCGCCGTGCGAATACTATACCGCTCGTCTACCAAGCATTCAATTGGAGCGCCGGCGTCTATGTAGGAGCAACCATGGGATCTGAAACCACTGCTGCTGCTGCGGGAGCCGTCGGCAGGGTGCGCCGCGATCCGATGGCGATGCTGCCGTTTTGCGGTTATCACATGGGCGATTACTTCCGGCATTGGCTCACGATGCAGCGCTCGCTCAGTTTCACGCCGCGCATTTTTCACGTGAATTGGTTCCGCAAGGATGCGGACGGACATTTTATCTGGCCCGGTTTCAGCCAAAACATGCGAGTTCTGAAGTGGATCGTTGACCGCGTACATGGGCGCGTCCCGGGTAAAGAAACTCCTATCGGCTGGGTTCCGCGATACGAAGATATCGACTGGAACGGACTGGACTTTGCGGATGAGAAATTCGCCGAATTGCAGTCTTTCGACCGGCGCGCATGGCGAGGCGAAGTGATTGGTCATGAGGAGCTATTTATCGACCTACACGACCACTTACCGCCAGAGATGGTTTACGAGCGAGAGCTGCTTATTTGCAGATTGTAAGTTCGTTAGGCATTAGCGAGCGGTTAGGACCATCCCGTTTACGAACCCGAATTTGCCATGGACATTAAGCCGCTTCACCGTGTCCGTAGATCCGTTTACCTTGACGTTAATCGTGTCAGCAGTTATTTGAACAATTAACCTATAGGTTTCGCCGACGTTTACAGCGGTTTCCGAGCGATCTTCTTTGCGCTCCTTTCCATCAACAAAAACTTTTCTGCTTAAATGATGGGGATCGAGCGCATATAAGATCTTATTGTCTTCGTCCCTGTAGTCGCCTACAAACTCATATCTCTTGATTTTTTCTTTCAAGAAGGCCTTTGGGTCACGAAGCAATATGAAGGTGAACGTTCCCTCGTCTTTTTTCAAAAAGCTGAATCCCTTTTCGTCATAGACCCACCAGTGTTTCTCATCGACATAGTTCCAGGATTTTCCGTTCTGGAAAAGCTTTTCCGGAGTAGAAATACCGTCGTCCGCAACTACTGGCGATGGAAGCGTCACGGCGTACACTTCTTCTTTGCCCGAAATGATAGTGAAGCCTTGCTGGTCGGGCAAACGTCCTTCGGCTGATGCTCTTATGACGTAATCTCCTGGCGGCAAGAGCACTTCCTGCCCGTTTTGCAACTGTGTCTCACGTTGTTCACCGTTGCGCTTGTAAGTGACGGTGGCATTGGCGGGCGTCACTCTCGCCACCAATTTGCCGAACGGCTTCAGTTGGTTGCCGATAACAGTTACGGTCTGTCCGGCTGCTATCTGCTCGTGGTGTTCAACCTGATCCACATAGTTCTGTTTTTTAAGCGTAATCGTGTGGTGACTTGCGGGTGAGATCTCCGTCTTGAACACTCCGGAGCTGTCCGTCGTCCCAAGACTTGTTCCGTCGAGCCAGACCTCCGTGCCCGCGGGAGCGGACTGGACAACAAGACTTGCCATGTGGAGCACACGATTCAGCGTAAACGGCATAGTCACGGAAGTCGTATCGCCACTTTTTAACTCCATAATTTGCTCAGCCGCCGGTTCGTAGTCGTCGGCTCTGACCAAGACGCGATATTTTCCGGGAGGCAGCGAACCGGAACGCGTCCCGCTCACGAGCGGCTTCCAATCGCGGCCGTTCAAGACGACCATTCCGTCCGGAACGTTAGAAGTAATTGTGAACGGAATTCTTTCAACGGCGCCGCTCAGCGTTACGGTCACGGCTGGCAAGGGCGAAAAGTCGATTCCTACAGCATGCGGTTTGGCCCGTCCATCGTCAACGATGTACCGCAAACTCCCTTGGCGCGAAAGTTTGAGTTTTTCACCCTCCGGCGGAATAGGTTTTAATGCTTGCCCCTCAATTCCACCCTTCAGATTTGCAGTTCCATAGACAATCGCGCTAGACCCTAAGGAACTTACTACTATCCCTGGAACTGCGCCTTTCGGAGGAGATGCTAGTGTCAAAACCTCTCGCGGTTTTACTTCGAATGAAAATCCAAACACCCGCCTATTGCCGGCGTCGAGAACGTCAACTTGGTGTGGACCGGGTTGAATATCGTCCTTGGTGACGCTTCCCTCCTGCAGGATGATCGGCGGGGCTTGATCGAAAACCAGTTTCCCGCCGCCAAGATCTGAATTGATTCGCATTTCGGGTAAAGCCGGCTGAAGGTTGAAAGTTACAGTAAACGGCTTGGTTGCAGTACTCGGAACCGCGATGTTACGCGAATCGCTAATAAAACCATCAGCTTCAGCTTCCACCCGCATTGAAGTGCCCGGTTTAAGCGTAAGGGGACTACTCACGGTCTTGCCATTGCTCAAATAGTGAGTGCCCGGCGCGTTAGAGCTTAGAGAGACCGAAATGTCTATGGGCTTGAGCTGCGTGTCTGTCGATGTGCCGGTTTTTTTTAGCTTGGCGACAATCAGCGCGGCAGCGATTAAAGCTATTGCCGCGACAACTACGCCGACCAAAAGCCGTTTTCTTTGCTCATCCGGAGCACGTGTCACCGCCGATGAGGGAGCCGGAACATCCTTTGCCTGGGGCTTTGCAACTGCAGGTTTCGGCGTTTCAGCTTTCGCAGCCGGCGCGTGGAGTGGCTCCGCCGATACGGCCGGCGGCTTGACTGGAGGCTTAACGGGAGGATGAGCCACGGGAGGTGGCGGCGGCATCAGCAGCGTCTCTGCTCCCGCGGACACCGGCTCCGCTGTCGGCGGAAGCGGCTCTTTCTTGCGGTTATCCGAAACAGCGCCCCGCAAAGTATGTTGTAACTGGACTAGACGGCTTTCATTGGGGAACGCCTGTAGCGCCTGTTCGGCTTTGGCAAGAGCGGCCTCAAGACTTCCCGCGGCTTGAAGATTCCGCGCCTCCAATAAATAATTACTGACAGCTTCCTGACGCCGGTAGTCGGCGATCAGCGAAGTCAGGCTGCGCGCTACGGGATCGGAAGGTTCAAGCTCCAACACTTCCTTAACCAGCGGTTCCGCGGCACGCCAATCGGACGACATCAAGTCGCGAGCTCGTTGGAGAAGCGCGCCCAGCAAAGCCGCACGCGCCGTGGAACTGCGCTCATCCAAACGCTCCGCGTTGCGTAGAACTTCAATACCGTCTTCAAATCGATTGGCGGCAATCAGCTTTTGGCCTTCTTGCAGCAGAGCGTTTGCCTGTTCGCTACGCCGAAGAGCTTGTTCCCCAAGCGAATCAAGACCGCGAAGCTCCTGATCGTCCGGGAACTCGGCCAGCGCCTGTTTTACAACCTCGCGCGCTTTCGAATACTCGCCGGCGCCGAAATGCCTATCGATTCGCTCAACCCAACGCGCTTTCGCCTCTTCGGTGACCTGCTCGTCCCGGCGGCGCGCCAAACGCTGCATTTCAAAATCCAGCCCCGGATAGAGCGGATAAATATTGCGAAGGATGTCCCACTGTCCGGCGGCATCATTCAATTGTCCGCGCTCTTCATACTGCCGTGCGCGATTCACGATGGAATTCACCAAGTCGCGCCGGTCTTTGATGAGTTTCAAGGACTGCTTAAAGTGAACTTCGGCCGGATACTTCTCGACGGCTTCCTGAACGATGTTGTACTTCTTGTCAAGATCGGGCTCGGATTCGACGCGGCGGCTGATTTCGGCAATGGCGGCAGATTGCTCCTGCCGTTGTGCCTCCTCCACTTCAATTTTCAGGGCTTGAAAAAGTGGGTCGCCCGGATGCTTGTCGAGAAAGTCCTCACAGATTTCCAACGCTTTCGCGAAGTTCTTATCCGTCAGGTGCTTTCGGCCCTCTGCGTAGGTGCTTCGCGCGGCATCGCGTTCGGAGCGAATCTGGTTATAGAGGCTTTGGTATTGAGCGTCGCGCTCAGGCGTAGTGGATTTTGGCCCAGAGCGATTGATTTCGAGAAGCCGTTCCAGCTTGCTTAACGCTGTACTGATTTCGCCGCTGCGATAGGATACTAGAGCGGCATCGTAGAGCTTCTGTTTCTCTTCGCGGGCTTTGGAAAGTTCTTGCTCAGTGCGCTCGACGCGAGAAAGTAATTCGCGCGCACGCGGATCGGAACTGTTGACTTTGAGGATTTCCTCCAATCCCTGCCGCGCGCGCCGATAATCCTCGTTATCAAGGTGCTGCGCGACTACACGAAACCAATTGTCAATCTGCTTTTGACCGCGCTGCCGCTCGATTTGATTTCGAAGCGTAGTCGCGTCCGCATTGTTTGGATCCAGATTGAGAACATCCTGGATCTTTTGCAGTGCGAGCGGGTATTCATCCTCCTCCATACGCGTTCGCGCACTATCGAGCAACTGACGAATCGTTTTGTTCCGTATAGATTGGTCGAGTTGAATCCGCAAGGCGGACATTTCCGGGTCCATGTGACCTTCGGATTCAAGCTCCGTCAGGATTTCCGTCGCGAACTGGTAGTCGCCTTCGGATTGCGCTTTTTTGACGCGCTCCAGACGCGGCTGGATCTTGGTGCGATCAAAGCGTTCAATGGGCTCGTTGTGAAGCGCTTTCTGCAAAGTTTCCGCCAGCTCTTTCGCGCTCGAAAACCGATGCCAAGGCTGCTTGGCCATGGCCTTGTGAACAGTCCGGCTGACAAGCTGATTTACCCCCTGGTTAATCTCGGATGCCGGAGGCGGAATATGGCTGCGGATGGCCTCAAACATTTCGCCCTCATTGCGTCGCGAGAAAGGCTTGCGGC
>DASREJ010000145.1:0-25980 GCA_035652115.1 Bryobacteraceae bacterium | reverse complement strand
CGCCGGCGGAGACGGAGAAGACAGAGCGCCGGTAGGAATGCGATAGCGATCCCGAAAAAGAAGGAATATAGGCAATCTGATGATATGGTCCGAGGACGTATCCGGTGATTGTTTGATTACCAGCCTGGATGATGACGGGTATTTGAAGTATCCCGTTGGCATTGCTTCGGGCGCCGCCACCAAATACTGAAACCGTCCAATGCCGGCTAAAAGTATGAGCTAAACTCAATCCGACCTGATCTACGCCGTCGTTTCCAACATTCTGCTGATAATTGAAATAACTGTGACTATAGTTCCCAGATATCGTCGTTCGAGCCGTCAAACGATAATTCACAGAAGCACCGCCTGATGCTCCTGTTGTCCCGATCGCGCCTGCAAAGTTGTATCGCGTTAAATAGAAACTTCCAAACACCGAGTAGCTTAAACGCCGCGTCTGCTGGTAAGTAAAACCGAGGTTGGCACCGAGATACCTTGTCTCCGGGCTAAACGGATTTGAAATCACCGGGACGGCGGCGTTAATTTCGTTTGAGGAGAATGTTCCTCCATATAGAAGAATGCCCGCTCCGACACCCACATTCATGCTTAAATGCCTGGTCAGTCGCTTTGAATAGCCCAAATTCAGGTTTTGTGACGAGCCGCTTTGATAGAGATTACTTTGGTAATTGCGATACGAGCCCGAATAACCAAAAACCAGTTGCGCATCCCTGAATGCATGCGATGCATTGACTCCGCCGCCAACCTCGAACCCAGTTCCCCAACCATTCTGGGCCTGCCCGGCGCTGTTCACTGTCGGGTTATTTGAATCCAATACGGCATCGCCAAAGCCGTAAACGTTAAAGTAATTATGCTCGAAAAACTCACTCGCCAGCGTTACGAGTGGGTTGGGGCCGGGGGCAGTCGCAGGTATCGGCCCGGTTGTGTCCGACTGCTGCTGTGCCAAAGCGCACCCACCCAACAGACTCAGCAAAACAAACGTGCGGAACTTCACTTGAAAGTTTTTGACCCCCTAAACTCTAACAGTCTGACCAAGGCATCTGTCGCTGTCAAGATTTAAGTACCCTAGCTACGCTGCTAATCTCAGTACTTGCGAGTTGCGTTGATCGGCTATGGGAACGTCGGTAAGGCGTTTGCCCATTTACTGATTGACAAGAAAGCCATGTTTCCGTTTCGTATCGTCGCGATACACACGGCCCGGCATGGTACCGCTTACGACAGCAAGGGATTGGACATCGAGCCCGCCTGGGAGCCGCCGGCGCGTTCGGTGGACGATTTTCTGGATCAGGCCCAGCCGGAAGTAGTTATTGAGGTAACGACGCTCAATCCCAAAAACGGAGAACCGGCGATCTCCCACATTCGATCCGCAATCGCGCGGCACATTCACGTGATAACGGCGAACAAAGGCCCCATTGCTCACGCCTACTCTGTGCTTCAGCGTGAAGCGCGAACGGGACAAGTAGAGTTCCGGTTCGAATCAACCGTTATGGACGGCACGCCAATTTTCAGCAATATGCGCAACAATCTTCCGGGCGTGGCTGTAAACGGATTCCGTGGGGTTCTGAACTCGACATCAAAAATAGTGCTTGCAGCCATGCAACGCGGCATGTCCATGGATGAAGGAATTCGCGAGGCGCAGCAGATGGGCATTGCGGAGGCCGATCCGTGGTATGACATCGACGGTTGGGACTCCGCCGCCAAAGCTGCTGCATTGGCGAACGTGCTGATGGATGCCGAAACAACGCCTCAACGGGTAGAGCGGCGCGGCTTGCGCGACATCGATCCGCAGGAACCCGCACGGTTAGCGAACTCAGGAAGAACGATCCAACTTGTTTGCAGCGGCGAGCGAGTGAATGGCGCGGTTCGCCTACAGGTGCGCCCTGAAATCTTGCAACAAACCGAACTGCTCGCGATCGATAGTGGCACTTCCAACCTATTGCTTCTCGATACGGATCTGATGGGAACCATTGGGGTGGTCTCTATCAATCCCGGTGTGCAGCAGACGGCGTACGGGCTGTTCAGTGACCTCGTGGATATTGCCAAATCAATTTGAAGCGAGTAAACGGGCGACCGCGTCTACGTCTCCCGGGTCGCCAAATTTCACGCCTTGTAGGGACGAATCGATATTGCGGCAGAGTCCAACGAGAACCGAACCCGCGCCCACTTCCACAACTTTCTTGATGTGGCGCGCCGAGATGGAGCGAATTGTGTCGGTCCAGCGTACCGGATTGGGCACTTGCTGATACAGACCTTCTCGTGCGTCGGAACCAATCGTGACCTCCCGCGCCTGCCAGTTGTTGATTAAAGGAAATTTCAGATCATTGAACTCGGTTGCTTCGAGGTCGGGGCGAAGCTTTTCCTGGGCAGGCCGCATCAGCGGGCAATGAAAGGGTGCGCTGACGGGCAGCAGAATGGCTCGTTTTGCTCCTGCCGCCTTTGCCAATTCCATCGCGCGTTCCACTGCTTTTGTGTGACCGGCAATAACCACTTGATCCGGAGAGTTAAGATTTGCAGACGTTACGATCTCGCCTTGGGCTGCCTGTTGGAGAATGTTGTCCAGTTCACCTGCCGGGAGTTTCAAAATGGCGGCCATCGCTCCTATCCCCTGTGGGACAGCTTCTTGCATGTAGCGTCCGCGTTTTTTTACTAGCTGCACGGCGTCCGCAAACTCCAACGATCCCGCCGCGACCAGGGCGGAGTATTCTCCCAGGCTATGTCCCGCCACGATTGACGGCTGATAACCAAGCGATTGAAGCACTCGATACGCCGCGATCGATACGGTCAGGAGCGCAGGTTGTGTATTCTCAGTCTTCTTTAATTCTTCGTCAGGACCCTCAAAGCAGATCTTTGAGAGAGAAAACTCGAGTGCTTCGTCGGCCTGCTGAAATACTTTTCGTGCGGGTTCATACTGCTCGGCTAGTGCCTTGCCCATACCGGTGTATTGCGATCCCTGGCCCGGAAATAGAAAAGCGGCGTTGACGCCCATTAATTTGATTTCATCCGTGAATGTTTTTAGTCTTTGAGAGCGATCATTGTCATCTTAAGCTTCGTGCGCCAACGGCTCTCTTTTAAGGAGCCGACTTCAAACTAAATCATGGAAGCGCATACGGACCTGACGACGTCTTATGATCGGAGGCACTGCAAAGAACAAACGTGAGGCGAAGTACCTAAGTACCGGGATTTTCTGGTCGCGTAGCCATTGCCTTTGATCGCGCCGATTTGTTCTATAGTGAAAACAACGATGAAAAAGAAACCGATAGCCGAACCAATCATCTCGCCAGAGATTTTGGAGATGGCCAGGAAATCGGTCGAAGCGGAACGTCCCGCTCCTGCGAAGGCGTGCGCTGTGTGCGGCGCCCCATGCATTCCATTGACAGGGCCGCAAGTCGCGGACGAGGAAGATCTTTGCTGGGTTTGCCGCCGCCTGAAGATTAGCGCATGGCGCGATTCCGACCAGCAGCTTTCAGCTCAAGAGTAGGGCGAATTTTCTTTTGAGCATCTGGGCGGCTGCCGCTTCAGCGGACCGCCAGCATTTGAGACGCGACAGGGTTCCCAGCCAAATCCAGAACCGGAAGACGCGATTCGCTGATTTGAGCCGCGGTTTGTGCGTTGGGCTTTTGTGTAAGAACCAAGTGATCGGCCCATTGGAGCAAACTTGCCAAATCTGCTGTCATGAGGCGGCCGATATGCGGAATGCTATCGAGAATGAAATTGCGATTGCTGCCGTAGATGACGTCGATCTGAATATGCGGATCAAAGACTCGCACATCGCGACCTTTGCCAACTAATTGTTCGAGGAGGCCAACAACTGGACTTTCGCGAAGATCATCTGTGTTCTCTTTAAAGGCGAGGCCGACGACGCCGATGCGCTTTGCAGGCAGGTCCAGAACTGCAGAAATGGCTCGTGTCAAATGATGATCGTTACTCGGTAAAACGGATTCGAGCAGCGGTAAATTCAGATCCATTCGACCCGCCCGATAAACTAGCGCCCGAAGGTCTTTCGGCAAGCAAGAACCGCCGAACGCGAAACCGGGCTTCAGGTAGGCAGCGGACGCGTTGAGTTTGACATCTTCGCACACTGTACCCATTACTTCGCGCGCATCTACCCCCAAATTGGAGCTAAGCGTGCCAATTTCGTTCGCGAAGGCAATCTTCAAGGCGTGAAACGCGTTGCAGGCGTATTTGATCATCTCCGCGGTACGTAATGAAACAAGGCAAGGCTTTACACCTAAAGGCTCATAGATAGAAGCAACGCGCTCCACTGCAGCGCGATTTGTACCGCCTACCACTACCAGCGACGGCTCAACGAAATCGCGAACCGCCACGCCCTCTCGCAAGAACTCGGGATTGGATACAACCTCCACGCCCGAACTAAATTGCGGAATTACAACTTCTTCGCATGTTCCGGGGAAAACCGTGCTACGGATGGCCACAATCAGCGGCTTACTTCGTTTACCGAGCGTTGCCGCAATTTCGCTGACAACACGACGAAGTTGTTCGAGTCCTAAGTTGCCATTTTTTTCCGAAGGAGTACCGACACAAATCAGGGCGATGTCGGCTTGTGCGATAGCATCCGTGAGAGAAGTGGTGGCGCCGAGCCGCCCTGCCGACGCGTTCTCCTTGACCAATTCTTCAAGGCCCGGCTCGTAAAAAGGCGCGCGACCGCTAAGGACGCTCTTCACCTTATGCTCATCACGGTCTACGCCCGTCACGCGATGCCCTAATTTGCTAAGACAAGCCGCGGTGACGCAGCCCACGTACCCAAGACCTAAAACGGCGATTTGCGATGGCGTGTCAACAGTTTTCAAACGCGGTAAATCCTTCGTAACCTGCTGAATCAGCGGCTAACGTCCACCATTCTATCGGCTAGATGGAACCGGTCCATTAATCGACAGGCGCATGACGATTGTTATTGGCAGCGCATCCTTGACCGTGACGATCAGCGATTCTCCGCGCTTTTTTATTCCGTAAGCCGGGGAAACTTTAGACGCCTGCCAGACCGGATCCGCGGAAAATGACAGCGACACACGAGCGGAAGCTGGGCCAAGCTGCCAAATTTGTTCGGAAACATGTTCGCCGGGCGGTCCGTCAATCTGGTCCGTAACGGTTAGATTTTGCGAATCGAGATGGACCTTTCGCCGGTGTAAGAAACCCGAATACCGGCAGGTCGCCTCGATGCGGCCTTCGGCCGGTTGGAAATCGACGAGTTTCACCTCGGGTTTCGTCGACCAGCGGAATGGGCCGGCTTGGGTTCCTTGATCCAGCCCGTCAATGCATACGGTATTGTGTGCTCTCGATCCCCTGAACCAAGTTCGTTCCGCCGCGTTGCCGACATAGGTGAAGGTGCCCGCATCGATGAACACGGGCTCACCGGCAAGCTGCAGCGCGATACTCAAGCAGTCGGAATGACTATGGCCAGCGCCTCCGTAACCGAGTGCGCCACAGTCCATTTGCAAAAATAAGTCGCCCGCTTGCAGAAATGTCAGGCCGCTTTGCGCGAAGGCTCGCGATCCAGTTACCGGACGCCACGAATCTCGGACAGTAGCTGGTATGCAATCCGCACCCAGCCACCAGATTGCTTGCTCTGCGATGGCCTGTTGCGACTCAATCCATTCTTCCCGGGCGAACAGGATGCCGCAGGTGGTGAGCGTCGCGCGCCCAAATTCGGCGCGATCTCCATAAGGATGAAACAGGCGGCCTCCATCATCGTCGCCCCAAAATGTGATTCGGCCCGCCGGTCCGAGCAACCAGTGCAGATAGTCGGCCATTTTTGTGAGCGCTGGATTCCAATGTCTTGGCCGATCCGCCAGCAGGTAAGAGAAAACGAAAAAATCTAGCGCATAAATGTGATAGTACGAGGATTGCTCAAAATGCGAACCATCGTTCTGAACTTGAAATTCGAGTTGGGCCTCTACCAGTGACAATCCGCGTTCGCGCCACTCATGAGCGTGCGGAAAATTCGGAAATAAGGTTCCTACCGCGTGCAGCGCGACTGCTTCGCCTAGCAGGTGGGTATTGGGGGAGAAGTAAACAGAGAGGTTCTCAGACAGGTGCAACGCGTGCCGGTACAGTTCTGTCAAAAATTTTCGTTGAAATGCATCGGGCATTTCCGCGCCGACGAAATGATAGATCCAAATCCAGGACAGCATTCGAAAAGCGACCTCTAGCGCGCTGGCCCAATTGATGCCGCGTTGAAATGGATTGTGCTGCAGCCATCCTTTTATTTGATTGAAGATTTCGATCTTATATTCTTCATTGCCAGTGAACAGATAGGCTTGCGCTAGTAAAACTAAATGTTGGTGACGATTCAACTCCCAAATAATCTTGTGATCGCCAACGCGCGCAAAATCCAGGTACGGGATTCGGCGGAAGTAAGTTGGCGGTGTTTCAACACCATGTATGTAATCGCGCCGCCAGTGGATGTCTTTGCCTGTGTTCACAGTTAACCCGACTAGCGGAAACTTATGCGCCAGGATCTCTTCCGCGATCCATTGCACAGATTGCGCGTATTCGCTGCTCCTAAGTGAAGCAACAATCGAACTGGTGTCTGGCAGAAGTAAGCGGGAGGACTGAAAAGCGGGCAGTTCCGGAGGCCGCGCAGTCAAGAGCAAATTTGCAAGCTCCTGACGCGCCCGGAACTTTATTTCAGCGAGGCTTCGCATTCACAATCGGCTGGCATAGCATGCTGGTAAGCATTGTAGCTGTCCCAAACTATTTCAGATATCTCAATCAATTCGCAGGATGTTAGTTGTTTGACTTGACTTCGGCGAGTTGACCGTAATAGGCGCTCGGGCCATGCTTGCGCAGGAAATGCTTGTCGCGTAAGACGGTGGAGATTCCTTCCACATCAGCGCGAATCGTCACCGTCAAGAAAGCAAGATGCGCCAACTCTTCCACAACAACTGCCATATGGGCAGCTTGAGCGGGAGAAGATCCCCAGCAAAAGGGAGCATGTCCGGCAACCAGAACCGCACATGTGGCGAGCGGGTCCAGTTTTTCAAATCGCTTGATGATCACCTGCCCCGTGTTCCACTCATATTCGGATTCGATTTCGCACGGTTGCATCTCATTCGTTACGGGTATAGGTCCGCGAAAATAATCGGCGTGCGTTGTTCCGAGGCAAGGGATATCTTTTCCCGCCTGAGCCCACGCGGTGGCATAACGGGAGTGTGTGTGGACGATGCCATTTACGCCTTCGAAAGCGCGATACAGCGCAAGATGCGTCGGAAGGTCAGACGATGGCCGCAGATTGCCTTCGCAAATCTTGCCGTCGAGATCTGTAATCACAAGATCCCGCGGTCGCATCGTGTCGTAAGGAACTCCGCTCGGTTTTATCACGACTTTTCCAGACGAACGGTCAAAGCCGCTAGCATTCCCGAAGGTGAACACCACCAATCCGCTGCGGACTAACTCCTGATTTGCGGTGAAGACTTCGTCTCGTAGCTCTTCCAACATCACTGCACCTGCCTTGCGTGTTGCGCTATGAGGCGCAACTCCGGCAGCACGTCGCCGATGGTTACAGCGGCGGATTTTCGCGCGCCGAATCCAAAGTAGAGACGCTTGTAAAACGAATACAGCTTCTCGTAGACTTCAACGGCGGCCGGTTCAGGCATGAAGATTTCGTGTTCCGGGCACAGCTTCTCTTGCGCAGCCTGGATTGAAGGAAAGGCTCCCGCGGCCAGAAATGCAAAGATTGCCGAGCCCAAGCTGGTCACGTCTCCTTTGGGAACCAGAATGGGTTTGTTCAGCACATTGGCATAGACCTGGTTCAGCACGTTGTTGCGCTGCGGAATGCCGCCGCCGTTGATGATGCGCCGCACATCGGTTCCGCGTTCGGCCATGCGCTCCAGAATGATGCGCGTGTGAAATGCGGTGCCTTCGATTGCCGCGAATAGCTCATCAGCCGTGGTGTTTGTAAGATGCCACCCCAACGTGATTCCACCCAATTCCGGGTTCACCAGGACAGTGCGGTCGCCGTTGTCCCACGTCATGCGTAACAGACCCGTCTGGCCGGCGCGATGGTTTGTGATCTCTTGAGCTAATGTTCGCGTATTCGTGCCAGCGCGGCGAGCGATGGCTTCAAAGATATCGCCGACAGCGGAAAGGCCAGCCTCAATGCCCGTTAATTCCGGGTCGACAGAGCCCGGAACGACGCCGCACACACCAGGCACCAGTGTGTTTTCCGAACTCAAGCCGATGATGCAAGTGGAAGTGCCAATCACATTCACGACATCGCCCAACTTTACACCTGCGCCGATTGCGTCCCAATGCGCGTCGAAGGCGCCGATGGGAACTACGGTATCGGTGGACAAGCCGAGTTTTTCAGCCCACTCGTTACTCAAAAAACCGGCAACCGCATTCGACGTCAGGTAACGGCCGCCCAGCTTGGCGCGCGTTCCGGAAAGCAGCGGATCAACCGACGTCAAGAACTCCTCCGTCGGGAGCCCGCCCAACGAGGCGTTCCACATCCACTTGTGGCCCATGGCGCAGATGCTCCGCGGCGCCTCCGCTACTGTTTTGATACCGCAAAGCACCGTGGCCACATAATCGCAATGCTCAAATGCCGAAACAAACTTGTCCCGTTTTCCGGGATTGTGCCGTAGCCAATGCAATAGCTTTGAAAAGCCCCATTCGGAAGAGTAGACGCCGCCACACCATTCAATGGCGCTTAACTTCAGTTCATGCGCTTTGCGGGTGATCTCGGACGCTTCGCGCCAGGAGCGATGATCACACCACAAGTAGTAATCGTCCAGAGGTTCCAGGTTCTCGCCGACTGGAATCACGCTTGAGCCCGTTGTATCGAGAGCGATTGCTTTGACTTTCGTTCCGTCAACTCCGGCCTGCTCGAGCGCCGCACGAGTAGCCTGAGCGAGCGCCCTCATGTGATCGGCGTGGCTTTGAGTTGCGTAATCGGGATCGCTTCGCTCGCGATGCAACGGATACTCCGCAATTGCAGACCCTAGCCTGCCGCGCTCGTCATCAAAGATGGAAACGCGCACGCTCAACGTGCCAAAGTCGACTCCAGCAACAACGGTGCTCATCCTTTATGCCAGTACACTTCCCACCCTAAATACTTCTTTGCGGCCTCATAGACCATAGCCGCTGTATGCGAAAGATTGGCGGCCGTGTGATGTTCGAATCCTTGTTCGCAGATGAGACGCAAGAGATGCTGCATGTCCGGGATGCGAACCACACCGGCTCCGCCGAAAGTTTCGAGCGGATCATTGGTAAACTCGCCATCGCCCACGTAGCCTCTGATTCTGCCTTCGCGGTCAAGCGTCGAAAAACGGGCGTAGCTCATTGGGCCAGGTTTGACACGGCCATACAAAGTGCCAAACGTATTCAGTTTGCCAACTGTGCCCGCAATGATCTCTTGATATTCCATCCTCACGTCGGTGAAGAAATGCTTTGGCAGATTACTGCAGTGGAAGCAGACGGCTTTGTTTGGATCTTCGCCGTAGTTGTTGTTCCAATCGAGCAAAGCGCTTGGTGTACCCGATGCAAGCCGCAGGGCATGCATACTGACAACGCCAACGATGTCCACTTCGCACGCGCTGGACATCAGGTTATTGCTCATCATGCTCATTACCGTACAGGGCACAACACCGAAATACTCTTCTAAGGCAGTCCAGCACTGGACGGCGCTGATCGCGAGTTGTTGCTCGCGCATCCAGCCGTCGATGACGGCGCCCAGCTTCGCCATCTTCATCAGTGATTCGGCCGGCACATCCTTAGTCGAAACGTATGCGTGAATCTCGGCAAGCTTCTTTTGCGCCGCTTGGTCGCCATCCGCCATGCGGCCGATCCGCCCGAGAATTTCGGACAGATCAATTGTCACGACGGAGATTCCGCTGGCCTCCAGCAGCTTTTCGCTGCACCGAACGGTGTTGAACGCGGCAGGACGCGCGCCAATCGAACCGACCCGCATGGGTTTCAGCCCGCGCGCGACGCGGCAGACGCCGATGAACCACTCCAGATCTTTTCGAAACTGTTCGGAATCTGGTGCTTCGGTGTGCAACGTCGTCAAAGAGTACGGAATTCCATACTGCATCAGGTTGTTGCATGCCGACATCTTGCCGCAAAAGCTGTCGCGGCGATCGCGAATCGTCATCCGTTTAGGATCGTCCGGCGTTGCTTGGACTAATACAGGCACCTGCAGCGTTGAGAGGCGTAGCGCGTCCGCAATGGCGCGCTCGTCTCCGAAATTCGGGAGTGAGACGATCACGCCATCAATGCTGTCGCGATTCTTCCGGAAAAGATCCGCGCACCGCTTAGCTTCTTCGAATGTTTCTACGGCGCCGAATTTCGATTCTTCAGGGGTGAGCGCCACTACCTGCACACCGGCGCTATTCAAGACGCGCAGCATGTCTTCGCGTCCGCTGGCAGCTAGATGATCGGGAAAGAAGCCTCTGTTTCCAATGATTAGGCCCAAACGGATGGGCATTTCCGTAACCATTTACTGTTTCTTCGGGAAGAACTTGATGAAGTAGATGAGGCCGATGATGAGCAGAACCAGTCCCCACCAGAGGCTCGCATGCAGGTTGGAAAGCACAGGCGCATTCGCAGGCGGTGTGCCTAATTCATATAACCCCGTCGCCGTGATCAGCAGTCCGTAAGCGGTGAGCAGCGCTCCAATGAAAAACCAAATTGAGACGAATCCTGGACCGTGCATATTCTCGTTACCAGAAGATGATGTTTAGAACAACAAATACAACGAATACGACTCCGGCCCAAAAGATTGGCCGGTGCACGAGCGAAACCGCGCCTTCCGACGGTATGACGGTCGCGCCATAGACCAAGTCTTTTAACTCGGAAATCGGCTTTGGTTTAGTTACCGCGCTGACGGCCACCGTGACGAGTACGCAAATAATCCATGACCACAAAGCGCGATACATGTTCTCCGCCATATTCTGCGCGTGCGAGGACAGGGCGATATAGCGCAGCGCGCTTGGATCGAAGTGCACCCACAAGAACATTGCGAGAGAGGAAAGCGTGCCTGCCAGCAGCCCCCAAAACCCCGCCGCCGGTGTCGCTCGCTTCCACAACATGCCCAGAATGACAGTTCCAAATAACGGCGCAATGAAAATGCTGAACAGCGCCTGAACATAATCCATGATGCTGAGAAACTGCATCACTACATACGCAGTACCGATGCTGATCAACACGCCAAGAATCGTGCACCAGCGGCCCATCGAGACATAGTGATTGTCGGATGCGCGTGGGCGGATGAGCGCGCGATAGATGTCGTACGTCCAGACAGTTGCAAACGCGCTGACGTTGCCCGCCATACCGGACATGAACCCGGCAATCAGCGCCGTGATGCCGAGCCCAAGCAGCCCGGGGCCGCAGTAACGCGCCAGCATAAGCGGCAGCACTTCGTTGTACGTATGCGCGCCGGGCATGGTAGCCGCTTGCGATTCACCAACCAGGTGTTCGGGAAGTACCGCAAGGCCCAGCAAGCCGGGAAGAATGACGATGAACGGAACCGCCATCTTGAACGCCGACCCGATGATGGGCGCCATCTTGGCGCTTCGCAAGTCCTTCGCTGAAAGCACGCGTTGAACAACCAGAAAGTCCGTTGTCCAATAGCCAAACGAAATTACGAAGCCGAGACCAAGAACGATTCCAGTCCAGTGGATTCCCATTGGATTCGATGTGAAGGAACCGAGTCCGGCCCACAGATGTGTGTAGTCCTGACCAGGAAAGTTGGTGTGAATACGATGCACCATGCCGCTCCAGCCGCCGGCCTCGATAAGGCCAAGAACCGAGACGATAATGGCGCCGAGCCAGATCAAGAAAAACTGTAGAACTTCGTTGAAGATCGCCGATAGGAGGCCGCCCAGGAACACGTATACAGCGACGGTGAGCGAGGAAATCCAGATACTGAAGTGGATATCCCAACCAAGCACTATCTTCAGGACCAGCGCCATCGAATACATGTTGATGCCGCTCATCAACACCGTCATGAAACCGAACGTGATCGCGGAGAGAGCACGCGCCGGTTCGCCGAAACGCAGCTTCAGATAGCCCGGCACCGAATGCGTCCTCGAGATGTAATAGAACGGCATCATCACGATGCCGAGGAACAGCATCGCGGGAATCGCGCCGATCCAATACCAATGCGTTGCCAGGATGCCGTATTGATAGGCGGAAGCTGCCCATCCCATTAGTTCCAGCGATCCAAGATTCGCGGCCACGAAGCTAAGCCCCGCGATCCAGGAGGTCATGTCGCGGCCGGCAAGGAAGAAGTCTTCTCCCGTTTTCGTGAATCGCTTCAGATAGAAACCGATGCCGAGCACCATCACGAAATACAAGCCGATGATGACCAGATCGACTGGGCTAAGCGTCAGCAGCTTTTCAGTCATACAAGATCGAGTTCCAATCTTGTCACAGAAGCCGGCGCGAACTTGTAGACCATTGGCGACCCGATCTGGACTGTACTCGGGGGCGCCGGCTTGATGGCATCCGGCCGCTCGAACGTATTGCGCGCGTGAATATCGCTGTCGGTCAAAACGGTTGCACGTGCATTCGAAACGCGAGCGCCTCCGGCAATGGCGATTTCCGCTTCTTGTGCATTCTGCGCATCCGGATTTGTCACGGTAAGAACTAGTCGTTTGTCGCGCATGGAGCAAGAACCTGCCAGACCAAACAGCCCTTTTGCCGCAGGATCGCTGAGATTTGGAGCGGAGATGACGGTGCGCACGGCCGTGTTTCCGTGATGCGCTGCATACAAATCAAACACGTGGAATACGGGCGTGACGGTGAACTTGTCCTCGGCTGCAAGAAATGATGTGTGGATGTTGTTAATCATCTGCGCCGCGTTCGCCATGGCAACTTTATCCGCATGGCGATTGAAGGTATCGAGCGTGATGCTGGAGACTAGCGCGTCGCGCAGAGTTGGATAGTAGGCCCACAGATAATTCGGCGCAATCGAAGGATCGGTGTGATGCCACGCGCCCCATTCGTCGACCACGAGTTTTACGCGATGCTCGGCATCATAGCCGCTCATAATCTGCCAGTGCCGGGTGACTAGCTCTTCCATGTGATTGGCTTTGTTGAGGAGTTCGTACCAGCCTGCTGTATCGAACTCATTCGCGACGCCGCTGCCAGTGGTTCCGCAGTAATAATGGAGCGCTGTACCGAAAATTCGGTTTAGATTCCCTCTGCCATGTTCCGTCATTTTTTGGAAGAAGCTGTGTGTCCAGCTATAGTCGCCGCCGTTTGGCCCGGAGGCGACGTACTTGAGGTTCACACCGAATGTAGGAACCCAGGTTGTGAATCGGCGAAACTCGATGGCATATTCGTCGCCGGTGAAATTGCCGCCACAGCCCCAACTTTCATTTCCGACGCCCCAATACTTCACATCGAACGGTTCGCTGTCGCCGCCCTGCGCGCGCAATTCCGCCATGGTGGTCTTGCCTGCGGGCGAATTGCAGTAATCGATCCACTCATAGAAGTCGGTTGCGGTTAAGCTGCGCAGATTTCCCGCGAAGTACGGTTCGGCTCCCGCAAGCTTGCAGAAGCGCGCGAACTCATTGGTGCCGAACTCGTTCGGCTCATACTTTTGCGGACCCCCGCTGGCTTTTTTCAGAATGTCGGTTTCAGCCCAAAAATTGGTGCGTGTGGGGCGTTTGTTGCGCGGTCCGATTCCATCGCGCCAGTTATAGCTGTCCGCGAAACATCCGCCCGGCCAACGAATCACGGGGGCGTGAATGCGTTGCAAATGATCGACGACGGATTTGCGGACACCTCTGTCGTTGGGAATCTTCGAGTTTTCGCCCACCCAAATGCCGTCATAGATGCACCCGCCCAGATGTTCCGTGAAGTGTCCATAGATCAAAGGCGAAATAACGCCGATGGGTTCGTCCGGAAGAATTTCAATTCGTGCGGAAGCTGCAAGCGAGGTACGAGGAGCCAACGCGATGGCCGCGGTAGACAGCAAAAACTCTCTTCGATTCATCGTTGTTCGAGCATACCGTAAGCGCTTTCATTGCGCACCATTTATGCTTGCCTTGTAGAGTAAGCGTTAATGGATCATTCCTCGTCGGTAACCGATAAGGTCGCCAAAACCACCGGCTTCATTCGCGAGCTGGGGACATTTGATTCGGTCATGATCGTCATCGGCACGATGATCGGATCGGGCATTTTTTTGGTACCCGCCGATATGTCACGCACCATCGGAAGCAGTGGCTGGCTGCTGGTGGCGTGGCTGGTGACGGGTGTTCTCACTATTTCGGCCGCTATATCGTATGGCGAACTTGCTTCGATGATCCCCGAAGCGGGCGGCATGTATGTCTATCTGCGCGAAGCGTTCTCGCCGTTGTGGGGCTTTCTTTACGGCTGGACGCTCTTTACCGTGATTCAGACCGGCACGATCGCGGCGGTGGCCGTTGCGTTTGCACGCTTTGCCGGCATTCTTTTTCCAGCGATTTCAGAAGAGCGGTACATTGTTGCTCCGATACATATTTCATCGAGCTACGCTATATCGCTTTCCACCGCGCAACTGATTGCGATCGCGATTATCGCCTTGTTGACGTGGAGCAACAGCCTCGGAATTCGTTACGGCAAGATCGTGCAGAATCTGTTCACGGTTGCCAAAACAGGCGCGCTGGGCGGCCTGATTCTGTTGGGCGTTTTTTGGGGCCGCAATGCCGCTGCGGTTCATGCGAATTTCGATCATCTTTGGCAACAAACGAACCTGACGCCGATTTCGGCCGGGTTCACTGCTGCATCCGCATTTGGATTATTCATCGCCATTTGCGTCTCGCAATCCGGCTCGCTCTTTTCAGCCGATTCCTGGCACGACATCACTTTCGCCGCCGGCGAGGTCAAAGATCCCAGACGCACATTACCCCGCGCGCTGATTATTGGGACGGTCGTCGTCATTGTGCTCTATCTTCTGGCGAATGTGGCGTATCTGGTGACACTTCCCCTCTCAGGGATTCAGAATGCGCCTGCTGATCGTGTTGCGACCGCGATGATCAACGCGATTGCGCCGGGATTTGGCGGTATCGTCATGGCAATTGCGATTATGATTTCCACTTTCGGATGCGACAACAGCCTGATTCTGGCCGGCGCGCGCGTTTACTATGCGATGGCGCGTAGCGGCCTATTCCTCCGAGCTGCAGGCACTTTGAATAAGGCGCATGTCCCGGGACGGTCTCTACTGGTGCAAGGCATCTGGGCTTCGGCGCTGGTTCTGCCGCGTACGTTCAACTCAGCAACACACGAGTACGGGAATCTTTACAGCAATCTGCTGGATTACGTGATCTCCTCTGCTCTGATTTTCTATATCCTCACAATCGCCGGAGTCATTCGTTTGCGCCAAACGAAACCGAACATTGAACGCCCTTACCGAACGCTGGGCTACCCATTCGTCCCGATTCTTTACATTATTGGCGCCGCGGCGATTCTGCTGGCGTTGTTTCTCTATCGCCCTTCGAGCACGTGGCCGGGGCTGGTGATTGTGCTTCTAGGGGTTCCAGTCTATCTTCTTTTGCGCCGCCGCGGCGCCACGGAGTTTTGAGCGCGCGAAAATTAGTCCTTGACGTCTTCCCTCCGCTTCGAAATACAGGCGACGTGCGCTGAAACGGGTGCTCGGGCGGGGCTTCTTCACTCCGCCCACGGAACGATAGAGACCCCGGTGTTCATGCCGGTTGGCACGCAAGGCACCGTAAAAGCGCTTACGCCGCGCGACTTGCTGAATGACATTGACGCCAAGATCGTTCTCGCGAACACGTACCATCTTTTCCTTCGACCTGGTCACGAGCGAATTGAGCGCTTTGGCGGCTTGCACAAATTCATGGCCTGGCCGCGTGCGATCCTCACCGATTCCGGTGGATTTCAAGTCTTCAGCCTCGATACTCTCCGCAAAGTCACTGATGAAGGCGTTGTTTTCCGTTCACATTTGAACGGTGACCAACATCTATTTACGCCGCAGAGCACCGTCGACATTCAACTAGCGCTTGGGAGCGACATCATGATGGTGCTAGATGAATGCTTGGGTTATCCCGCGAGCTACGAAGCCACTCGCGAATCGGCGGATCGAACCATTCGTTGGGCGCTAGGCGCCTTTGAGCATTACCGAAAACGCGAAAAAGGTTTTCACTGCGCGCTTTTTCCAATTATTCAAGGCGGTATGTACCCGGAACTTCGAACCGCCTGCGCAAAAGAGCTTTTGGAACTCGATGCGCCAGGGTACGCGATCGGAGGATTGTCCGTTGGCGAGCCGCGAGAACTAAGTCAGGAAATGGTTGCTGTTACTGCTCCGTTGCTTCCGAAAGATCGGCCCCGCTATGTCATGGGCGTCGGAATGCCGGAGGAACTTCCGTTGTATGTATCGCAGGGCATCGACATGATGGATTGCGTTTTGCCCACGCGCAATGCACGAAATGGATACCTGTTCACTTCGCAAGGGAAAGTGATGATCAAGCAAGCTCAGTATCTTGACGACACGTCACCGCTCGACCCCGCGTGCGAGTGCTACACCTGCCGTACTTTTACTAGAGCGTACCTTCGCCATTTGTATCAGGCAGGCGAGATCCTTTTCTCGGTGTTGGCGACGCTCCATAACATTCGGTACTACCTTGACACGATGCGGCGGATGCGACAGGCTATCCTATTTGGAAAGTTTCCGGAATTCCTGAAGTCGTGCCAATCCAGCTCGCTTTGGAATCAGAGCGACCATCTGCCGGATTAGCGCCGTCCGTCGAGAGCGCCGCCTAATTAAAGCGGCCTGGATCGCGCTACTGGTTGGCCGGATATACATCCGGCTTTGAATTTAAGCTAAAAACAGGACCAAAATGCTGTATTTACTGATGTTTTTGCAAACCGCCGCGGCGCCATCGAGTTCCCTGCTTGGGGGAGTTCTGCCGGTCGTGCTGATGATCGCTATCTTTTATTTTCTGGTTTTTATGCCCATGCGCCGGCAGCAGAAGAATCAGAAAGAAATGCTGAAGACGCTTCAGAACGGACAAACGGTCCAGACCAGCGGGGGAATCATCGGCACCATTGTTTCGGTTAATGATGATACGCTTGTACTGCGAATTAAGCCCGACAATCTGAAGATCCAGGTGGCCCGGAGTGCCGTGACAAGCGTCGTCAGCACGGATGAGCTCGCCAAAAAGTAGTCGAGCATTCTGTAGTAATCTCTTTTATCGATGAAACGCAATCTACGCTTCAAATTCATCTTCATTTTGGTCGTGATTCTGATTTGCATTTACGGGATCATCGGCCTGCCTCGGAGCAAGGATCAACTGGTTGCCAACTGGCGCAAGAACATCCACCTTGGTCTTGATCTGCGTGGCGGTACCTATCTGGTGGTCCGCGTGGAGCAACAGGACGCCTTTAACGCGGAGGCGAACACGGATGCCGATCGCCTGAAACAAGCCGCTGCCAAGGCCGGGGTGACGTTTTCTGAGGTGAGCGTCGATGAGGCCAAGAGTCTTGCGGATGCGACAAAAGCAGCGATTGTTGTCAAAGGCGTCCCTCCAACCCAGGCGGGTAACTTCCGCGGCCTGGTGAACGAGCAATTTTCTCAGTGGCTGCTCACGCCGCAAAACGGAACGGATTACCGGCTGACCATGAAGCCGTCGGCGGCGTTGACAATGTGGCAGCAGGTGCTTTCCCAGACTAAGAACACGCTGGACAAGAAGATTAACGCACTGGGTTTGAGCGAGGCTACCGTCCAGCAACGCCGCGAGGATGCTGATTCGGAGCTGTTGGTTCAACTGCCCGATGTGGACGATCCCGGCCGTGTGAAGCAGATTCTTCAAACTGCGGCGAAACTCGAGTGGTACGACGTTCGGGGCGGTCCATATGCCAGTCGGGAGGATGCGCTAGCGCAAAACAACGGAATACTTCCCGTAGGCACCAAGCTTATCGGAGCGCCGAGTACTGACCCGACCGCGCGCAGCGGGGGTGTCTATCTGGTCACCAGCAATCCGATTGTCCGCGGACAGGATCTTCGTGATGCTAGGGCAGAGCAGGCCCAAATGCCCGGCTCGTGGAACACGGCGTTCGTGCTCAGCCAGGACGCGGCGAAACGTTTTTCGGCATATACCGCTTCGCACATCGGCCAGCGATCTGCCATCGTGCTAGATGGCAAGGTCTTGGAAGCGCCGGTAATTAAAGGCCAAATCAGCGACCAAGGGGTGATTGAAGGCGCATCCAGCCAGCAAGATGCAAACGACCTTGCGCTCAATTTGAAAGCCGGAACGCTTCCCGCCAGCGTTACTTACGAGCAGGAAAATACGGTGGGTGCTTCGCTGGGAGCAGATTCTATTCGCAACGGTTTCGCCGCCGGAATTGCGGGTGTTTTTGCCGTTATCGTGGCGATGCTCATTTATTACAAGAAGAGCGGCATCAACGCGACCTTGGCCCTGGTGCTGAACGCCATCATCCTGATCGCTTGCTTAAGTTACTTCGACGCGGTTCTCACGCTTCCGGGAATTGCTGGAATCATTCTGACCATCGGTATGGCGGTAGACAGCAACGTACTTATTTTTGAACGAATTCGAGAAGAGCTGCGGGCTGGTAAAGCAGTTATCCCGGCCGTCGACACCGGGTTTAGCAAGGCGCTGTTGACCATCATCGACACCCACGTCACGACGGTCGTCTCGTGCGCCATTTTGTTTCTGTTCGGCTCGGGACCGGTAAAAGGGTTTGCAGTCACATTGGTTATTGGCTTGGTAGCCAATGTGTTCACGGCCGTGTTTGTGTCGAAGGCCATCTTTGATTGGGAGCTTTCCAGGCCCACGCCTGTCACGGCTCTTAGCATTTAGCAACGCCGCTCCGGGGCAATTTTTGTGCCCGGAAGCGCTGCGAATTGGGAACATTTGTTAATCGCCGGTGTCTACCTCTAATGAATGCCGGCTTCTAAAGCGGAATGGAAATCTTTAAGCACACGAATTTCGACTTCCTCGGTAAGAAGTGGCCGTTCATCATTTTGTCCCTGCTTCTTACGGCGGCGGGCATTGGCAGCCTTATGGTTAAAGGCGGTCCCAGATACGGAATAGATTTTACCGGTGGAGCGCTGATGGACGTAAATTTCATAAAGCGGCCGGCCACAGAGGCAATCCGGGCTGCGCTCCACAAGGCAATCTCCGGCAGCGTTGATGTGCAGGAAGTTAGCAATAGCCAGAACGTAGGCAACTCGCAGGAAGTGCTGATCACGACCGGGGCGAGTGTAACTGACCAAAATATTCAATCCGTGCGGGGCAACATTGTGGCCGCACTCAATTCGGCGTTTAATCCGAACGCTGGCGGCAGGCTGGACATCAATACTGCAACTCAAACTGAGATGACGGATCGCCTGCGCGATCCGCTGGCGCAGGCCGGCGCAGCGTTATCGGACGATCAACTCCAGGCGCTGGTGACGAGAATTCTCGATTACCGTTCTGCCCATTCCGGCCTGATCCACAACCTCGATGAGCTTTCTTCGGTGCAAGGCGTTACTTCCAAGGTTCTGAACGCCATAAAAGCGCAGTCCTTTGTGGGCGACTTTGCGATTCGAAGCGCCGAGGTGGTTGGGCCTAAGATCGGGGCCGATCTTCGGCAGCAAGCGATCAACGTGGTTCTGATTGCGCTGGGAGCAATGCTTGTTTATATTGCTTTTCGGTTCGAATGGATCTATGGAGTCGCGGCCGTAATCGCTGTCTTCCACGACACGATCATCACCATCGGGCTGTTTTCACTGTTCAATAAGCCAATCGATCTGACGGTGATTGCCGCCCTCCTGACCTTGGTTGGCTATTCCATGAACGACACGATTGTGACGTTCGATAGAATCCGTGAGAATCTCCGGATGCAGACGCGCGGGTCGTTTGAGCACATTGTGAATCTGAGTATCAATCAAACCCTGAGCCGGACTATTTTGACTTCTGGTTTGACTTTCCTGACCGCTATATCCCTGTTGTTATTTGGCGGTCAAGTACTAAACGGATTTTCGTTCGCGTTAGTTGTTGGTATTATCGTCGGCACGTATTCGTCTATCTTTATCGCGAGCCCGATTCTAATCTTCTGGCAAGATTTGTCGGAAAGCAGGCGCAGGAAGTCGCGCCCTGCCTTGGACACGCGATCACGTGGTGTTGCAAATACGGTTAAGACAGCGAAGCCGGTGAAGACGGTGAAATGAGTAGATAGCAGGCAACAAGTTGGCGCCCCGCTGTTATCCGGGGCAAAGTGAGGAAATATGTTCGATCAAACGTTTGTGGATGGAACGCAAAAGACAAAGAAGCCGTGGACCATCGCGCTCTCTTTGATATTCCAGATCTGCATCATTGGCGTTCTGATTTTGATCCCTCTGATTTATACAGAGGCCCTGCCCAGCGCGCAGTTGAAGAGCATGTTGGTGGCCCCGCCGCCTCCACCGCCTCCCCCTCCGCCGCCCCCGCCGCAAGCACCCAAGGTGCAACCCAAGCCGATCATCAGGCAATTCGTATCTAACCAGTTGGTTGCGCCGAAGGTCATTCCCAAAACGATCAACCACATTGAAGAAGCAGCTCCGCCACCGGATGCGGGCGTCGGCGTAGTGGGCGGAACGGGTGAAGCCGGTGGAGCTTTGGGAGGAGTTTTAGGTGGAGTTATCGGCGGTGTTGGTACTCCGCCCCCGCCGCCTCCGCCACCTAAGAAGCCGGTCGGTCCGCAGCGAATTGGCGGTCAAGTAGCCGAGGCGAACTTGATCCGGCGCGTACAGCCCGTGTATCCGCCGCTGGCCAAGTCGGCCCGTGTGCAGGGGACTGTCGAGTTCACTGCAACCATCAGCAAGGAAGGCAATATCGAGAATTTGCAGCTTGTTCGCGGGCATCCGCTTCTGGTGAATGCCGCCCGAGATGCAGTACTGCAGTGGAAATACCGGCCAACGTTGCTTAACGGTCAACCAGTGGAGGTCATCACTGATATCATCGTTAACTTCACTTTGAGCCAGTAGGACAGTAGAAAGAGTTAGGTAAGTTCGGTTAAATTCAGCATTCGATTCAACTTAGGAGACAAGCATGGTTTTACAACTTCAAGTATGGGCGTTCTGGCTCCTTCAGGAGCAAGAGGGTATCAGTTTCGACCCTCGTTCGGTGTGGGCGAACATGGGCGTTCTCGCCAAATTGGTCGTCCTTTGCCTGTTTATTATGTCGGCGTGGTCGATCGGCGTCATGATCGACCGTCTGATTGCGTATAACGCGGCCCGCAAGCAATCGCGTGCGTTCGCGCCCGCAGTTGCCGGCGCGTTGCGCGAAGGTAAGCTTGATGAAGCGATCAAGATTGCCGACCGGTTCAACAAGAGCCATCTCGCCAAAGTGGTGGTTGCCGGATTGCAGGAATTCAAGGCCCACCAGATGAGCTCTGAAATCCCCGGTGAGGATATCGAAGCTTCGCGCCGCGCTTTGGAACGCGCCGAAGCCATCGTTCACGCGGAACTGAAGCGCGGCGTCAGCAGCTTGGCGACCATCGGCTCCACGGCGCCGTTCGTGGGCTTGTTTGGAACGGTCGTCGGCATCATGAACGCGTTCAAGTCGATTTCGACATCGAAGTCGACCGGTCTGGGCGCTGTTGCCGGCGGTATTTCGGAAGCGTTGATCACGACAGCCGTCGGTTTGTTCGTCGCCATTCCGGCCGTCTGGATGTTCAACTACTTTACGAATCGCATTGAAGCATTCGACGTCGAGATGGGTAACTCCAGCTCGGAATTGATCGACTACTTCTTGAAGCGGACGCAGAAGGCTACTGGCGCAGTAACGCGCTAACAGCCGTTCTAGAAAGCCATTGCTCGAGTTGAATCGATTTTTCGGGGGCGAGAGGCGTTAATGCTTTTCGCCCTCGCTCAAATCCCACTCGAGAAGGTTGACTGAAAAGGAGCAGGGAAATGAAATTACCCAAGGCGCCACCAGTTGTTTCCGATATCAATGTCACGCCCATGGTGGACGTGATGCTTGTGCTGTTGATCATCTTCATGGTCATCACGCCTATGTTGACCAAGGGCGCGCAGGTGAACATGGTGAAAGCGCATAACCCGATTAAGATGCAAGAGGCCGACAAGGAAGACGCCGTCCTTATCGCTATCACACGCGACGGAAAGATTTGGCTCAGTCCCGGTAATCAGATGATCCAACTCGATCAGCTCGCGTCAAAAGTGAAGGACCTGCAAGCCGCCCGCACCGGCGACAAGACGGTTTATATCAAGGCTGACGCGCGCGCGCGCTTCGCCAGTGTGACTGATGTTATCGATACGCTTCGGACTGACGGAGTGGATCAACTCGGCTTACTCACCGAGGAAATTCAGGACAAAAACAAGAAGGGTTTGACTCTTTAAATAACGCGCACAACGGCACCAAACGCCTGTGCGCTAATTTCAGCTGAAAGGGTTTACAGCTTATGGCAATGGCAGTTGGCGGCTCCGGAGGAGCCAAAGCGGATATCAACGTTACTCCGTTAATTGATGTGTTGCTGGTGCTTCTGATCATCTTTATGGTCATTACGCCCTTGACGCCGCACGGATTGGACACCTTGGTGCCTCAGCCACCACCGCCCAATCAGCCGCCGCCCCCTCCAAACCAGGATCCTACGGTGGTGGTCGAGGTGATGAAGGACACGAGCATCCAGATCAACAATACGCCGATCAAGGAACAAGATCTGGAAGCGCGGCTCGAAGACATTTTCAAGACTCGCGCTACGAAGGTAGTATTCGTCAAAGGCGATCCCGATGTCGATTACCGCTACGTCGCCAGGGCCATTGACGACGCCAAGGGTGCGGGGCTGGACAAGGTCGGCATCATGACGCCGAAGGTAGAAGAAGGGCACTAAGAGACGGAGACGATATGCGACTGTCTAATCTGTTAGCTGTTGCGCTCTGTGCGGGCATGGTTGTCTGCACTACCGGATGCGCCAAATTGGAATCGCGCGACCAGATGAACCAGGGCGTTCAGGCGTACAAGAACAACAAATATGTCGACGCCGTCAAGCACTTTAAGGAAGCGGTGCGCCTGGATCCGACCAACCAGAACGCGCAATTGTATCTGGCGACGTCCTACATGATCCAATGGGTGCCCGGTGTCGAATCGCCTGATAACGAAAAGAATTACGACGCCGCTAAGCGGGAATTCGACCGTGTTCTTCAGCAGGACCCGAAGAACTCGCTGGCTTTGGCATCGATGGCCTCCATGTCGTTCAACTCTGCTCAAGGAGCGGGATCGAACATGGATCAAAAAATGGCTTTCCTCCAAGAAGCCGCGAAATGGAATGAGCGCCGCATCGAAGTAGATCCCAAAGATTCCGAGGCTTATTACTATTTAGGCGTAATCAGTTGGACCAGGGCGTTTGCTCCGCTCCAGTCAGAACGCGTCGCGGAAAAGATGAAGGCGGACGATCCCGGGCCGCTGAAGGATGACAAGGTCAAGGAAGATCTAAAGGCGAAATACTCGAAGGACATTGATGATGGTATCGGCTACCTGAAGAAATGCCTGGAGTATGACAAAGAAAACGAAGACGCTATGTCCTATATGAACCTGCTGCTTCGCGAAAAAGCCTATCTGGAAGATTCACCCGATGCCGCGAAAGCAGACGTTGCGCAGGCTGAAGATTGGTCGAATAAGTCGCTTGACATGAAGCGCATCAAGGCTGCGCGTCCAGCGAAGAAGACCGAAACTTAGAATTCAATTAATGGCGTAGTTCCGAAACAGCGCATCGCGTTGTTTCGGAACAAAGCCGGCGTCCCTAATCAGCCGCCGCAATTCTTCCTCGTCCGCCTGCCCCTCTGCAAGCCCCAAGTCATTTGCCCCAAAGCGCAAACTCAATTGCGCCACTTTCATTCCGAATAGCTTCCAAGATCCCTGGATGTGCGGCACATTGTCGAGGCAGAGGCGTGACAAGGCGACCGTCTTCATGTATTCCATGCCGGTTGCGGACGCATCCACCAGAGGCCGAAACAAAAGAATCTCGCCGTTTTGCTCCTGCCGCTTGCGCAGATCAGCCAAGACTTCCAGGCGTTGCTCCACAGTGTCAGCAGATGAAAAGACATATTCGGTAGCTGACTCATCCGCCTGTAGCGTGTAGCTGACGACGGCCTCCGGATGAAGGCGTTTACGAATTTGATCGGCTTCCCTCCCCAACGCAATCAGGTCGTTCTTGTGCCAGAGTTCAATCGCCTGTTGTTGCGTAAGCATCCTTCCCCTTGGTTAAACCGGCGAGCGTCAGAAAGGCGCGCATCCCTTCCATTTCCTTGTCGCCCAATTCGAAATGGATGTGCTGGTGCAGATAGGTAGCTGCCAGCTCGTGAGAAATGCCACGTTTTCCGTATTCGCTCGAAACAATGTCATCCAGGCTTGCGCGGCCGAAACGATAAGATTCCATGGTTATGTCCGAAAGCGCCGCGTCAGGCGCTTTGCCTGCCCAGGCGGCGAACACCATCGGCAACCCCGTTAATTTTTTCCACTCGTCGCCTAAATCGAGCCACTCGTAAGGCAGTGTCTGCGGTTCCAGCCGCAAAGCCGGATCTCCAATGATCAGTGCGGCGTCTGCGGTAGACAACATATTCGCCAGTATTGGCTCCCGCTCCAGAATTTGCGGAGTAACGCCAAAACGCTCCCGCAGAATGACTCGCGCAAGCTGCACGGAAGTACGCGAACTCAGGTCCGCAGCCAGTGTGCGCACATTCCGCAAGGGAACGCGCGAAAACAACAAAATACTTCGCACAGAACCGAAGCAGGCGATTCCCACGCCCGGGACAATGTCTAATTCCTGCCGTGCGACTTCGGCAACCGGCACCAGGCCAACATCGATCTGTCCGCTTTCAAGTTGCCGTGCGCATTCGGATGGAATCGAAAAGCTTAGCTCTACCTGTTCCTTTTGATTTCCATGCAGCATGCCCCAGATGAGGGGTACTGTGTTCAGATAGCTGACCGCTCCGACGCGGTGTATGGCTGATCTTTGTTTCAATCTCCATTTTAGATGCCGCGTCTATCTCCCCACAGTTCGACGTGTAGTCTCGGACTGAAACGGTAACCCTGTTCTTTGCAGATCTCGGCAAGCCAACGGCCGCGTTCTTGCAACGCGTCGCGACTGACGCCTTCGGGCATCAGCACAATGTTCGCCGCGGGCGCTTCCAGATCGCTTTGCATTTTTTCAATCTCTGATAGATCGGCCGGCGACGCCACAACGAACTTGAGCTGATATCGATATTCAGCCATCAAGTGTTTGAGTACCTCCGGCTGATAGCGCAGGCGTTCGTGTTGTCCCGCCCATCGGCCGCCATCGCGCGTCAACGGTGTCGAGTTAGCGAGTTTCGGGCTGATGCTCATCAAGTCGCACCGCACGCGCTGATAGATGGTGCCGGCGGTCTCTATGGTGATATGCGCGTAGTCAATCGCCGTCGTCAATGCGGCGATTTCCGGAACAATCATCGGTTCGCCGCCCGTGATCACCACATGAGAGCAGCGGAATTGCTTGACTTGATTGACAATCTGTTCGACGCTCAACTCCTCGCCTTCGGGATTCCAGGACGTATAGGGCGTATCGCACCACGTACAGCGAAGATTACAGCCGGACGTGCGCACGAAGACGGACGGCACGCCCACGAGTGTGCCCTCGCCTTGGATGGAATAAAAGATCTCCGCTATCTTCACATCAGCGCCGGGTCCGGGAGATTGGCTTCTTCGAAGCCTTTGCGTCGCAGTAAGCAGGAGTCGCACTGACCGCACGGCCTTCCCTGGGCATCGGGATCATAGCAACTGTGGGTCATGCTCAAATCTACTCCGAGATTTGCCGCCGTGCGAATGATCTCTGCTTTCGTCATGGCGATCAACGGCGTGCGAATGACAATTCGCGACGCGCCCTCGACACCTGCTTTGGTTGCGAGATTAGCCATTTGCTCGAACGCTTTTATAAATTCTGGCCTGCAGTCGGGATACCCCGAATAGTCAAGTGCATTCACGCCGATGAAAATGTCCGATGCGCCTCTCACTTCCGCGAAGGCGAGGGCAAGTGAAAGAAAGATAGTAT
>DASREJ010000144.1:0-46747 GCA_035652115.1 Bryobacteraceae bacterium | reverse complement strand
CAATTCCAAAGCTCACTATTGACTAAAAAGCGAGGCTCTAAGTATGAAAGTGGTTCTTTTCTGTGGTGGGGCCGGCATGCGGCTCAGGGGGTACGCCGATGATGTTCCAAAACCAATGGTGCAGATCGGCACGCGTCCGATTCTTTGGCATTTGATGAAATATTACGCGCACTTTGGGCACAAGGATTTCATTCTATGCCTGGGATACCGCGGCAACTGCATCAAGGACTATTTCCTGCACTATGACGAATCGGTTTCTAACGATTTTGTCTGGTCGCATGGGGGAAAAACGATTCACTTTCTTAATCGTGATATTGACGAATGGACCATCACGTTTGTCGAAACAGGAGCCAATACAACTATCGGCGAGCGTCTTAAAGCTGTTGAACCGTATCTGCAAGGTGACGAGGTTTTCTTAGCGAACTATGGCGACGGCCTAAGCGATCTTCCGCTTCCTACGATGATGTCGACATTCCAGCAGAGCAATGCCATTGCCTCATTGCTGCTTGTTCAGCCCACCGCGAGTTTCGATATCGTTAACACAGACCCGAGAGGAACGGTTAACGAGATTTGTGAGTTGAGCCGCTCCGACATTTGGATTAACGGCGGGTTCTTCATACTCCGTCGCGAGATTTTTTCCTACTTACGTTCTGGCGATGAGTTGGTCCGAGCTCCCTTTCAACGATTAATCGAAAAACGAGCCTTACTGGCGTATAAATACACTGGATTCTGGCAGTGCATGGATACTTTCAAGGACAAGCAGCGATTGGAAGAACTCAACCAAAGTGTCGCTCCATGGAAAGTCTGGCATCGACAGATGGCCATCCACACTGAAGAAACAGCAGCGGTGCAAGCCACTGCTTGATCTTAGCCTTTTGTTTTTCACGTCAAATTTGCACGGACGCAGCTATAAGGCCGATTCGTCAGCTAAATCGATGAACATGCGCTCTATTTATGGATGTTAAAGAAACCGAAGTTGAACCTGGCGTAGGTGAAACCCTATCGAAGGCCATCGACCTATTGAAGAGGCGTGGGGTAGGAATCATTGCAGTTGCTTGTCTAATTACTATTGCAACTAACGCAGTCCTTGCATGGCTGCCGAATCGCTACACGTCCCAGGCTACACTTCTCGTCGTACAGCAGCAGGTGCCAGAACGCTATGTAGTTCCCACCACATCAACGAGCCTCGCAGACGCCCTTCAAGCGATGAAAGAAGAGGTCCTTTCACGAACTAGACTGTCTGAAATTATTGGAGATTTTGACCTGTATGCAAAGGAAAGAACAGCGCTACCGCCGGAACAAATTATCGACCTAATGCGGCGTAATATTGACATCCAGCCACTGAACGCCGATCCGGAACGCCGGGACTTCAATGCTTTTAGGATCTCATTCACAGCCACTAGTCCACATTTAGCGCAAGATGTCACCAGCAGACTAACATCCTTATTTATTCAAGCAAACCTAAAAACGCGCGAGGACCAAGCGAAAAACACAACGAGGTTTCTATCAGAACAACTTAAAGTTGTTGCGAATCGCTTGGTTGAACAGGAACAGCGTTTGCGCGACTACAAGATGCAACATCTCGGTGAACTGCCAGAACAAGAGCAAGGGAACGTGGCTATTCTTGGAGGACTTCAAGCTCAACTCCAGAATACGGAGGCTTCTCTCAGTCGAGCACAGCAGCAACGTGTGTATCTGGAGTCCCTGCTAGATGATTATCGGCGCGGTTCCGCTCATGGCGCATTGCTAGGGAATGGATTATCGGGAACTCATATCGTGACTCCCTTAGCGGCGGCCACTGCGGAACTCACACGCTTGCAGACTGTAAGAGACAATTTGCTCAGCCGATACACTTCAGCCCATCCGGACGTCAAAAAGGCTGAAGCAGACGTTGTAAGGCAAAGTCAAGTAGTGGATAGACTCAGAACGTCTGAATCTGCCCAAAGCAACTCAAACACTCCCCAGACGCCAATCAACTCGGAAGATGATATATCAACTATACAGATTAGAAGTCAATTAGAGGCGAACAGGGTAGAAATTGATGGTCTGTTAGGGGATCAAAAGCGGCTGAAAGCGGCGGCCGCCGATTATCAGCATCGACTCGATGCGACTCCCGTCACAGAACAACAGTTAGCGGAAGTTCTTCGTGACTACGATTTGCTTAAGAAAGAATATGCAGATCTATTGAGTAAGCAGGAACAATCTCAATTAGCGTCCAGCTTAGAAAAGCAACAAGAAGGACAACAGTTCCGCCTGGTGGATCTACCCAGCCTTCCCACGGTCCCCTCGAGCCCGAAGCGTCTAAAAATGAGTCTTGGAGGAATAGCAGGAGGCCTCTTTGTGGGGTTGGCATTCGCCTTGTTAAGAGAAATGAGGAAGCAACCCTTTCATGATGAAAAAGAACTCAAGAAATGCTTCAGCGTACCTGTCGTGAGCGTGCCTCTTGTACTTACGCCGCGAGAAAAGCGCAATCGGACCTGGAGAAATTCATTTGAGTGGACGACAGCATCAGCGCTCTTTTTAGCAGCACTCGCCGCCGAGTTCTTGGTGTATCGATGGCGCTAAGAAAGTGGCAAGGCGACTGAGTTGAACCTCGATCTATAACTATTAGGCTACTCGTGAGCTACTTATCCCGTCGGCTAAATCAAGGACTCGGCATTCAATCGAACGAACCGCGTCAAAAAAACGACAGCTTGTCGCCTGGTTCTGGAACACCGGCTGTAATACATGGCGCTCAGGGTCCGAGGTTTCCACTGTTCCCGATTGAAGAAGCAGAACTCAATGCGGAAAGCAAGATCGTCTACTACACCGATCCCCATGGTGGTGGCGCAGATCGCTTTCGCCAGCTTCGAATGCGGCTTCGAGAATGGGGAAGCACGGACAAATGCAATAGTTTATTGATAACAAGCGCTCTGCCGCAGGATGGGAAATCGACGGTTTCTCTTAACTTGGCTACCGCGTTAACGGAGCATGGAAGGCGCCGTGTGCTGTTAATCGAGGCCGACCTTCATCATCCGACGTTGACGCAACAGCTGCGATTAAAGACGTGGCCCGGATTCGCGGATTGTTTAGAAGGACGATTATCCGTTCGCTCGGCGATTCGACGAGTGGAGCCGCTTGGTTTCTACCTTCTCCCAGCGGGAGAGGCTCACGGCAATCCCAGCGAGATCTTGCAATCCGATGAAATGACGAACCTTATGGTTGAACTTCGTCTATGTTTCGATTGGATCGTGATCGACGCCCCCCCACTCGCTCCTCTCACAGATGCAATGTCGCTAGCTCGGCATGTGCAAGCAAGTCTGCTAGTCGTACGCGCCGGCCGGACGCCTCGCGCCGCTGTCGAGCAGGCAATGGGCCTTCTCGATCCTAAACGAGTCATTGGTATTGTGCTCAATGGGATCGATGGGTTGCATCGGGCCTATTCGAAATATTATGGATATTCTCCTCATACGGGAACTCAAGCACCCACCGGTGGAAGCCAACACGGTTTGACAATCCACAACGGAACGCCCTGATGCGCTTTGACTATTGCGTAATCGGCGGGGGCATCGTAGGTCTTGCTACAACGATGGCTTTGCTTCGCAACCGGCCCGGATGCAGCATTGTCCTCCTTGAAAAAGAATCCCGACTAGCTGGACATCAAACTGATCACAACAGCGGAGTAATCCACGCTGGAATATATTACGCTCCCGGAAGCTCGAAGGCCAAACTCTGTAGTGCAGGTGCTCGGGCGACCAAACAATTTTGTTCCGAACATCGAATTCCGGTTGAGGTTTGCGGAAAGCTAATAGTTGCCACCAACGATGTTGAATTACAGCGGATGCAAGCGTTGCACACACGTGGCAAGCAGAATAATGTTCCGCTCGATTTGCTGGACGCGGCTGAACTCAAAAAACTTGAGCCAAATATCTCAGGCCTGGGCGCTCTTTTGGTGCATTCCACTGCAATTGTAAATTATGGGGTAGTCGCTAATAAAATTGCCGAGTTGGTGCAACAGGCGGGCGCAATAATCGAGCTCCGTGCAAACATCGATGGCATTCGCGAAAGTTCACATGAGGTTGCCATAGCAGCCGGAGAACGCCGATGGACCTGTAGACAACTTATAGTTTGTGGCGGGTTACAGTCGGACCGTCTCGCAAGAATTGCGGGCCTTCAAATTAAACACCAAGTCATCCCGTTTCGAGGGGAATACTATAGACTGCCCAATCATAAGTCCCAGATTGTGCGGCGCCTGATCTATCCGGTTCCCGACCCTAGTTTGCCTTTTCTGGGCGTGCACCTTACGAAAATGATCGACGGTGGAATCACTGTCGGACCAAACGCTGTACTCGGATTCTCGCGCGAGGGGTACCCAAGATTCTCGACCTGCTTCACCGATGTGTGGGAGTACGCCCGTTTTGCTGGCTTTTGGAAGTTTGCCCGAGGTAACTTCAAATCGGGTCTTCACGAAATGCGCAATTCGATTTGGAAGCGTGGATACCTCCAGGAGTGTCGGAAATACTGTCCAAGTTTAGGAATTGACGATTTACTGCCACAATGCGCCGGTATTCGTGCTCAAGCGGTAATGCTGGACGGCACCCTAGTTCACGATTTTTTGTTCCTTCAAACCCAACGAATGCTTCACGTATGCAATGCGCCGTCGCCGGCTGCGACATCCGCAATCCCGATTGGCGAAGAAATCGCGACGAAGTGCGTTGGCGCGCGTGCGGCTTAAACCGCGTGAATGTTTATTACTAACATGAATGTTCGTAGTATTAAGCGATTTAGCCCCAGGTCTCCACGCAATCGCATCGAATGGTCGCCGTTACAAGACACAATTTCCGCCTAAATTGAAAGACAGTGTTTGGTGTGAACGTTTTCTGAGGCTTTCGCTCATCCAGCATTATTCTGTTTGTCCGGCGCACGATTGGCTTATAAAGCCGTGAGATTTAGCTTATTTTTGCGATAATTCTTTGTCACAAGAGGCAACGAGCTCAGGACGAGTCTGTAAGCATCCAAACAAATATCAGGCGGACAAAGACAGTAAGAAGAATGTGCCTATCGAAAACCAACAAATCGAGCCAATCCTGATGTGGGATTACACGACAGCGCCTACCGACTACAAGCACCTGTTTCCTGGTGGTGTAGCCAGCCGCTGTTGGATAGCTTTAGTACCAGCCGGTTTAGTATTCGAGTTTTCGGAGTACCTCAGACTTGGTCAACGCGCGTCCACAAGCCATTGTCTTGCAGATGGTCGGTATCTTTTTTGCGGGCGACTTGATCTCTAGTGTATTGCCGTTCCTTCGTTGTTTTACCTTTTACGCGGAAGATATGGTAACACCGACTCACGATGTAAGAAAATATTTAAAAAACCTGCGCCCATAGCAGCCTTCTTCCCAACCTGCAGTACTAGTAGTAACTTAACTTTCTTTCTTTACGTATTTACCGCTATATTTACGCTAACTCTCTAATAAGTTTTTCTTCCAGCGTAGCTACACAAACCGGAGGGGTGTCGGAGTGCGCGTCTGTTTTATTTCTGAATTTTTCAAGTTATTGAATTCACGTCTTCTAGCTGGAACGTCGTGCGGGTATATTTCCCATGCGATTGTGAGGGGTGTGAGTCTACACCTGCACGCTTAGAGAAATAGGTAGCGATAAGGCAATGAAGACAATTCTGTTTGCTGAAGACGGACCCGAGACACGGAATTACTTACGAAGCACCGTGAACGGCGGCCGCTACGACACCGAACTCGGCGAAGACGCTGTGTTTGGGGCTACAACTAAGAATTCCACTCCTTCCACAAGTGAAACTTGGTCTCAAAGCATCGAGGACTTGCTCAGTAAGGTTGGGGCATCTGATGTTCCAGTTTTACTCAGGGGAGAAACGGGGGTCGGCAAGGAGGTAGTAGCGCGGAAGTTGCATGATCGATCAGCCCGAACGGGTGGACCTTTCCTGAAAGTTAATTGCGCGGCACTGCCGCGCGAACTAACAGAAAGCGAACTTTTCGGTTATGAACGAGGAGCGTTTACTGGTGCCTTCAAGACCACTCCAGGCAAGTTTGAAATGGCGAATGGGGGAACAATCCTACTCGATGAAATCGGTGACATGGATTTTCCCTTGCAAGCAAAATTGTTGCAAGTACTTCAGGATCATGAGTTTCTCCGCCTCGGGGCGAAAGATACATCCCGGGTGGATATCCGGGTGATGTCCGCCACTCATTGCGATCTCGAAAAAGCAGTGAGTGAAGGTCGATTTCGACAAGACTTATATTATCGGCTGAATATTGTAGAAATTCACATACCGCCACTTAGAGAAAGAAAAGACGAAATTCTTGCGCTGGCGCGCATGTTCGTCGAAAAACACTCAGTTGGAAAATGCGTTCAATTGCCTGAGCAACTGCAGAGTATCCTTCTTGAACACGACTGGCCGGGGAACATACGGGAGCTAGAAAATGTCATCAGGAAATTCCTTGTTTTCAAGAACACGGACATCGTTGCTGACGAACTAAGGCGTGCGATTAAAAAAACCGGGCGGCTGGTTTCTAGAACTGGAATATCTTCGCCTGCAAAAGAATCCGGATTCGATCAGCGCGCGGAGGACGCCGCGTCCCGTCAGGATGCAAGCTCGTGGCAAGATGCCGATGGATCAGATCCTCTTGGTAACACGAATTCGTCTGTCACTCCTATTGGCAGACACGCATTCGGGCGTTCACCGCGTCGTGTGGCCGCTCTGGCGGAAGTCGACGATGCCCGAAGAAAAGCCGAAGCAAACGCCATTCTCGCCGCGTTAAATTCGACACTTTGGAACAGGAAGCAGGCCGCGAAGCTATTGAACGTTGAATACAAGGTTCTGCTCTATAAAATGAAAAAATTACGGCTCGGAGAGACCTACGGTGAAATCGAACCCGACCAGAAATCTTCGAGAAATGGTGCGGTTTCAGCGCCAACACCTATTGTTAGGGGAAAACGCTGCGAGATCTGCCGTCGAAGCGACATATCAGAATAACTTTCTCTTTGCCAAAAACGACTATTCGGGATCAAATCCCCCAGTTGTTGTTTGGGTTTTACTCGAACATATAACACTGAGCTGCCGATGAGAAAGGAAGAATACATGGGGCCCAGAACATCGCGTAGACCCACCACAAATGGCATCCGCTTACTCGATCAGTCAATGTACAACATCCCCTGTTGAGATTTCCAGTTACCTGACTCCGGATGAGTGGACCGGCGAAGGAGGGAGACAACGCCCAAACATTGCGGAGTTGTTAGAGGACCGATTTCGCCTGCCCCGGGCAATTGCCAACTTCGCCCTCGATGGCCATCAGCTTTTCTGTCAGGTGAATGGCCATGACCCGCAAGATCTTGCTATAAGTGGACCAATCGACGCGGCGCACCTGATAAACAGTTTGCGCTTCGAGCGATATGGAACTCTTTCGCGACGGTACAAATCAAGGTCAGCAGCAAACCGGCTTTTTCACCTCAGCTACTACAGTTGTTTACGGCCATTCCTGCCGTCACCGGCTCGCAAACAGCTACAGAGGCTGTATTTCCGCAAACGATTGGCGACGCCGTTTCCTCGCTGGCCGGTTGATTCCTCCGCGGATACCCTCCTTGAACATGCGTTGCTTGCGACAATGGAGCGCCATAAGATAGAGGCAATTCCTTTTATATGGTTTTGGCCAGATGGCATTCAAAGTGCCGCCATTATCACCCATGACGTAGAAACACAAGCGGGACGAAATTTCTGCGCGCGATTAATGGATTTCGACGATTTATTCAACGTCAAATCTTCTTTTCAACTAATTCCTGAAAAACGATATGCTATTTCAGATGGGCTATTGGACGAGATTCGCTCGCGAGGGTTTGAGATCAATGTCCATGACCTGAACCATGACGGGTGTCTGTTCAGCAGTCGAACATTGTTTCTACATAGGGCTAAGAAAATTAACGAGTATTTGCAAGCCTTTCGGGCCCAAGGCTTCCGCTCTGCCGTGATGTATAGAAACGCCGAGTGGCTTCACCACCTGAATGTCTCCTATGACATGTCCATTCCCAATGTTGCCCACTTAGACCCTCAGGCAGGCGGATGTTGCACAGTTTTGCCCTTTTTTGTAGGGCAAGTTTTGGAACTTCCGGTAACACTTATACAGGACTATTCTCTTTATCACATTCTTCGGGACTATTCCATCGAACTCTGGCAACAACAAATCGCTTTGATTCAGAAAAAGCACGGACTAATTTCTCTTATTGTGCATCCTGACTACATTATTGAGGAGAAGGCAAGGAAAACGTACGGACAGATATTGCAACATATCTGTACGTTACGCGAAAAACGCAAAACATGGATCGCGCTCCCTGCTGAAGTTGCCGATTGGTGGCGTTTACGGAGCCAATTGAACCTTGTCAAAGTCAGTTCCAGTTGGCGTATAGAGGGCAAAGGTAAAGAACGTGCCCAAATCGCTTATGCCGTAAGACACGACGGTGAGCTTCGATACGAACTCACGTAGCTGGCTGCTAACGATCCCGCACCTGAAAAGCGGAGTCAACGCAACTATTTCGGTATTTTGGCGGGACGTACGGTATAGACAGCGCTCGCTTGGGGCAACGATATCATGCAAAATGGCGATATGAAAATGCGCCGAGCGCAGCCAGGCAGTTTGCGGGGGCGATTTTGCACGTTGCCGGGAGTAATCGCCGGATCCAGGTGCGATCAGCACTCGGGCGGCCTCCAGGCCAACGCAAATAGGATATTGGCTGACGTTCTGCGTTCCACCGCTCCTTAAATGTCACCAACCCTAGATTGTCGCAGTCCGAACGCCCCCAATCTAGAACTTTAAGCCCACGGTCGATGCCCGTGTGAATCGCATGCCACAGTAAGTATGGCATTACGCCAAGTTTATGGAATTGCGGCAACGATGCGCCATTTTTATAGTAGAGCGTGTTCTTAAATTCCAATGCTAAAATCGCGCCCACAGCTCGACCGTCTTTATATGCGCAGTAGATCAGCGCCGACCTCCCTAAATACTTGGCGACATTAGCGAACCAAATCTTCGGCGGTGGTAGCAGTCCATGCCGGCGACGGGTTTCTATTACTAGTTGATAAAAATCCTTCAAAATACCTGGATCTCTTCCCTCCCTGATCGAAATACCCGACTTCTCGGCGCGACCAATTCGTCTCTGAACGCAGGCGGAGTGAAAGTTACTAAATACCATGGCCGGTCCTCCACGGAGATCTAGACGATGAAGAAAGTACCGTCTCATCTCTGGCCAACCATGCGATGTAATCGTGGAGAACGCACGCGTTGACCGCACTTCAGCGTAGCTACAATTTTCAAGCCTGGCTTTTTCTTGAATACTGGAAAGAAGAGTTGCAAAGTCTTCTGAAGTCCCAACTAGCGGTTCGCAATGATCGGAAAATGGCAGGGAAACTAATCGTCGGCCGGTGAACCAGCTTTGTACTCGACAGAACACCACGCCGTTGCTCAATTTGCAATTCGGACCTGACGTGGTAAGTGCAGCCGGCCGATAACCATAAGTTTGGCCTAATGCTTGCAGCCATTCTCGCGTGTGAAACACCGACGCCTCAGGATGAAACCGAACGAATTCTGTCCATCGAGAATCGCTTAACGGATCAATTTCATGAACTGCAGTATTCATACCGTGTTTTGCTTGAGTGCGCATACGATACGAAACGATGGAATCACGGCCTTATTCCGGGAATCGGTGGCTTAGATAACCTCTGCAGTTCAGCCCTTGCGTTACTGGCGTCGGGGGATTCGCTGTGGCTCGCGAGCGCTTGAATTAAGGACTGCCTCGCTAGTGCTGATTGCCCGGAAGCCAGATACGCCATCCCTAAGTGATATTGAAATGATGGGTTCTTTGGCGCGCCTTCCACTGATTTCTTCAACTGTGTAATAGCGACATCGATCGCTCCGGTTTTGTAGTAAGCCCAGCCCAGCAGATCGGCAGTCGCAGCAGAAGGCATCTTCTGCTTGGCAAACTGTGCGAGTGAGAGCGCTACGTTGGGGTTACCCCCATGATCCAGATAAAGATGCGCCAATACGAACGATAAAATTGGAACCGACGGAAGCGTCTGCCGGGCCTGTTCGCACACGTGTTCAGCTTCTTGCCAATTGCCCTCCTTCTCATAGAGGGCTTCTAACGAAAGGTAGGCGGGTACACTCTTCGGATCCGCTTGAACAGCAGCGCGGAAGTGCGCTTTAGCTGGTTCGACGAAGCCTCGCGCTAAATCGATATTGCCAAGCAAAAAGTAAGCGTCTCTGGCTTTGTGGTCTATCATGAGCGCTTGCTGTGCATTTGCTTCCGCTTTATCCAGATTCCTTAAATTAAGGTGCGCGACGCCCAATAATACGCGCAATCCCGCCTTCTGTGGATGCTGTTCCACCAATTTCGAAATCCGTGGCACAAGAAGTTTGGTTTTATCCTGTCGCATGTAAAGACTGAGCATCGTCGCCACGGCAGGTTCCGAAGTGTCGTCTTGTTTTAAGGCTTCCTCCAGACGGCTTTCCGCTTCTTTTAGATCTCCCTTTGCGATCAAAGCTCGCGCCTCAGTGACGTAGGCTGATGCCAGTTTCGGATTCTCGGTCGTTGCGCGCTCTGCCAACTCGACAGCGGGACCATACTCTCCGGTGCTAGCCTCCAGCCGTGCTAATGCAGTAGCAGCTTGCGGCATTCTCGGCGCCAATTCAAGAGCATGCGCAAAAGAGTCTTTGGCTTCCATTGAAAGGCCCGAAGACATCTGGGACATGCCGAGGAAATAGTAACAACTAGCACAGCTTCGGTCGATTTTTATCGCCGATCGCAAAATTGAGGTGGCCTTCTCATAATTAGCTTCGAGAAGCAATATGCGGCCCTCCGCCAAGAGGCCTTTAGGATCAGCCGGGGTTTTCGCGAGAATTTGCTCATCGAGCAGGCGCGCTTCCTCTATTTGATTACTGGCAAGAAGGGTTTCAAGTAAGCCGATCTTAACTGCGGCATCCTTCGGCTTCTCTGCCAATAACTTCCGCCACTCCCGCAGTGCGTTCTCTTTCTGCCCGGTAGACGTATAGAAGGCCGCGAGAGATTGATAGGCCGAAGGATCATTCGGTGCTATAGATTTCAATTCGCGAAACAATCGCTCCGCCTCATTCGGCCGGCTCGTCTCAACATAAATTCGGCCCAAGAGGAGTCGCGGAAGTACTGCATTTGGATCTAACTGGACCGCCTTTCGCAGCTCGCCTTCGGCGTCCGCCGGCTTGTGTTGTGAAACCCAGAATTCAGCCAATGCAATGTGGGATGTAACAGACGTAGGATTAGCAACAACTCCGCTTTTATAGGTGGCTTCCGCTTCATCGATATTCCCAGCACCCAGATATGCAGCACCTAGGGCACGATATCCTTCTATCCATCGTGGATCGGCATCTATAGCCTTTCGCAGTTCGTTGATCGCGTGTTGCTGGTCTTGTGTGACCAAGTATTTTTCGCCGATAATGGCATGAGCTCGTGCACTGCTCGGCTGCAACTTGAGTACCGACTCGGCGGCTGTCTGAGCTTCCTTATATCGATGCGTTGTAAGGAGTAGGCTTGCCAAATCTAATCGAGCATCCGTGTTTCCGGGTTCGAGATCAATTGCCTCGTGCAGTTCCTTATATGCACCTTCGAAACTGCCCAGCTTGAGGTAGGCCGCTGCCATTTGCCGATGCGCCACCGTAAATTTCGGATCGAGTTGCAGAGCATTTCTAAGTTCAACAACTGCTTCCTGATATTTACCTGACTTGCAGTAGGATTCGGCGCTGCGTAAATAGTCCTGTTTAGCCCGACTTGGGTCGCGTGAACAGGCGCAGAGCAGCAACGCAATCAGTAGAGCCGCCGCTCCTGCACAAGGAATCTTTCGGGGTCTACAATTGCTTAGAAACATGGACGGTTGGGCGCGTCCTCCACGCGCTCCATATCTGACGGTATTAGCTTACGACAGCAGCACATGCTTTTCCTAGTACTTGAGTACCGCCGAGGTCGTTAGGCAAACTAAATTACCCCTTAGTTACATTGACATCAGATTGCGAGTTGAATGACACTCTTATCAGTTCCGCACTGTAACGACTTCTCTCGGATGTTGCATGCCGGACGACAAGAGGTTTTGAGCTATTAAGAGATTCTGTTGCCTGCCAGGATGCAACGGAAAACGGAGGAGACTTTAACTTGGCTAGACCAATTGGGTATATCAGCATAACTGCTGCCGCGCTGGCATTTGCGTCAACACTTTGTGCACAAAACTATACACTGACCCTCACTGGAGTAGGCGACGGCGCTAACAATGGCTCTGTATATTTCAGCCCCTACGTCGGAACCATCAGTAACTCGGGGGGTCAACAGATTTATTCTGGATATCTGATCTGCGATGATTTCAACACGGAATCATTAGTTGGATCATCATGGAATGCGACGGAAACTAACGCAGGCAACTTAAATGGAACCGAAAAGTTTGCCGGCGAGACCTACACCCTCAGTGGCACTACATATAATACAGCTCAGATGTACGATGCCGTTGCGTGGTTAGCCACTCAGTTGGTTTCATCGTCTAACGTGACTGATCCTACGAGCCAAGGCAATCTTTCCTTCGCCATCTGGGACATCATGGATGGAACAGCCGCCCAGGGGGATGTGTTGTCTGAGATCCAAAGCGCATTTGCCGCGATCAATTCGTGGGGCGGCGCCAGCAGCGTAGAAGTATTCACGCCCTCTCCGCAAAATGCTTCACAGGAGTTTCTTGTCGTAAAGACTCCGGAATCGCCGGCTGCGGCTCTGTTGGGATTTGATCTTATGAGTATTGTGGGCCTCGGTTTTCTCTTACATCGTCGGCTGCGTAGGACGACGCCACAGCTAGGCTGAAGCTGATTCCCAAGCTGCGCTGATTGTGCGTTCCTTCTGAACAACATAATTTGGGCGCGCCCATTGGTTGTGAAAAAAATTGAACTTTGGGTCGCCACCGTGATATTCGCGGTGGCGATTCTTTTTTTCCGCTATCTCGAAGACACCGTTAGGCTCGCGTTGTCCGACAGCGGTTACCTTCAAATTCTTATTGCACCGTTCCTCTGCGCCTTCTTAATCTATTGGCGTAGAGCTTCTATTTTCGCGAATGTCCAATACTCGCCTACGCTCGGTTTGCCGGCGGTCATTATTTCGGTTTTTTTCTGCCTTTTTTTAAGGTACTTTTACTCGCATACGAACCTCTTACTCACACAATCAGCGTTAATGCTTCTATTGTTGTCTGCTTTTTTGCTCTGTTACGGCATGGACAGTTTTCGAGCTGCGCTGTTACCACTTAGTTGTCTCTTACTGATGATCCCTGCTCCGCCGGATTGGATGGAGAAAATTAGTGCCGGCTATCAGCGCGGCTCCGCGGCAGTGACTCTAGCTATCTTCAAATTGACGGGTACGCCCGTGTTTCGGGAGGACATGAGCTTTTCGCTTCCCGGCTTGAATATTGAGATTGCGAGGGAATGTAGTGGCATCCGCTCTAGTCTAATGTTCTTCATCGTCGGAATATTAACTGCGGGCCTTTATCTACGGTCTGGATGGCGGCGGTTTGTTCTAGTCGCAGCGACAATCCCGATTTCAATAGTGAAGAATGCTGTGCGTATTGTGTCTCTGTCCCTATTAAGCATTTACGTAAACCGTTCCTTCCTTAACGGCCCAATCCATCATCAATATGGTGGAATCTTGTCCATGCCGGTTGATTTTGCCCTATTCGTACCGCTCGTACTTGCGTTGCACAAGTCCGAGCAGCGTGCCGGGAAAATCGTGAAATAGATGGAATTTGCCGAGGATCGGCACGCCAGAATCGCAAGCCAACGCCCTAGTCGTCAACGAGGCTCAATTGCCAATCCTAAATGAATCCCATGCTATACTCAACAAAGTAGTTCCGCCCGGCTGGGCCGTTTTGCCTGGCGCGGTTCTTCTGGCGAATCCGCCAAACTACTTCCAGGACAAAATCATGCCCAAGATGAAGACACATAAGGGTGCGTCCAAACGCTTCAAGAAGACCGGTACAGGTAAGGTGACTCGCCGCCACGCGTTCGCCCGTCACATCTTGACGTCTAAGGCGCGCTCACGCAAGCGAAAGCTAGGCCAGGGCGTCGTTGCCGACGATACTGACCAGCCCAAACTGAAGACAATGCTCCCTTATTAGGGCGCAAGACTGAATCGGAGCAGGAGCAGTGCGCCGCACGTGCCTGCCGCCTCTCCATTGTTACTAAACATTAAGGAGCAAACGTGCCAAGAGTAAAAAGAGGTACCAACCGGCGAGATTATCGCCATAAGACCCTACGCCGAGCGAAGGGATTTTTTCTTACCAAGTCGAAGCTGAATCGCGCCGCCCAGGAAGCGGTCGAGAAAGCACTGCGCTACGGATACGTCGGCCGCCGCCTGAAAAAGCGCAATTTCCGCTCGCTTTGGATAGTACGTATCAACGCTGCTTGCCGAGGAGCGCAGATCTCCTACAGCAAGTTTATTAATGGCCTCAAACGAGCCGGGATCGATTTGAACAGGAAAGTGCTCGCCGACATCGCTGTGAACGACTCGTCCGGATTTCTTGCACTTGTCGAAAAAGCGAAAGCCGCGCATCAGGCAAACGTTCAATAGCGGATAATCAAGTTTTTGAATATGGAAGCAGTTCAAGAAGGCATTGATACTCTTGCCAGCCTGGAGGAGCGCATTAACCGCGCCGTTCAGGTCATCACCAGTCTTCGTTCAGACAACGAACAACTCCAGCGGAAATTGAGCGCGCTCGAACAAGACTCGAATGCCCTTCGCAATGAACGCGATGAAGCTCAATCGATGTCAGCCGCATTTGAGAAAGAGAATACGGAGCTAGAGCAGAAGATCAGAGATCTCTCGGAAGAATTAAACACTCTGCGCGGCGAGCGCAAGCAAGTGAAGACGAGAATCGAGAAACTGCTCAGCCAGCTCGATCTGCTTAGCGCAAGCTGAGACGCTTCTGACATGGACACCGCGGACGCCAACAAACAAACTGTCCGGGTTAGCATCTTCAACCAAACTTATACTGTCTCTACCGCCGGAGACGCGCGCGATACGGAGGTATTGGCGCAACAGGTGGACGAATTGATGTCGTCCATTGCGCGCCGCGCCGGCAATTTGGACACCACGCGCACCGCGGTTCTTGCCTGTCTTCACTTGGCGGATCGCTTGCGTACCGTCGAGAGCCAACTGGAAGCACTGCGTCTAGGTATCAGCCACAAGACTCGTGACTTCGCGATATTGCTCGATCAGGTAGTTGGCGACAGCGAAATCGAAAGCGGCTAAAAGTTTCGATTCTGCTTCTGCAGGCTACCGAAACTTCCGACATTGGCAATTTGAAATGAAAACAAATATTGATTTTCTTGCCGGATGCCGAGATTGAAATTTCTGAGCTGGAAACTAAACCCGCAACAGTTTGTATTGTACGAAGTTGTAACAAAATCAAACAAGCGCCGATTCAACAAAGCATCATAAAAAACGCTTCCCGACACATTCCAGCCCTTGCCATTGGAACTTCCGTATCCTGCACCGAAACTGATCTGATTGGTCTGTGGCATCAACAGCGGATCTGTCTTAATGGCCGTATCTGAGACACCGGCAAAATATTTCGCGTGTCGGAAATTCACACCGTAGCTTTGGTCCAGAAATCGCTTAGCTAAAGGATCATAGTTCGTTCGCCAATCGATGGAAAAAAAGGGGTAAGGGTTTAATGTCAACGTGGATACGATCGGCGAATAGTTTCGTGGGCCGTCCAGGAAAGCGATCGGAGTTAATTCAATAGCCGATAGCACGACATTGCGTTGGTCAGGCTGTACGGCGCCGCCGAACGTCGGATCGAAATATCGCGCGTGTGCGAGACGCCACGTCAACACTTCACTGACGTTGCCGTTCTTGTCCTTTCGATAGAGGCGATTTGTCATCGCTAGAGTAAGTTGATTCGTATTGGAAAGAATATCGGTAGCGTCGAAATGAATGATCTTTTCGAAGTTGTCGACTCCGGTCAGGTATTCGTAAGTCGCTTCTGTTTCGATAACGTGCTTAAATTTACCTTGAAGGTGTAGCCATTTCGGCGGCGTAAAGACCCGTTCCAGCGTGGGGAACCGTAAATCAACAACAAAATCCGCGTCCTTGCGAAAGAAATTTCCGTTAGCAAGAGCGACCGTCGTGCTTGAGTTAGGCGGACAACTAGGATAGCCTCCACAGGACGAAATGGGAGTATAAGTCGTGGAGTTTACTGAATAATAATTTCCATAGTCAGTAGCTCCAAACGTAACGCTCGGATTCAGCGAGAACCCTTTCCAATTGAACTCGGTCATAACTCGGGGTTGCAGGTCGAGTCGCGTGTAACCACCGGTATTGAAAGTTGCAAGTGGCGGGTTATTCGTCAAAGTGTCGGGACCGGTCGGCTCCTCCCGGCTCAAGACACCACCGTTTGCATCGAAGGAAAACCATAAGGGGATTGGCCCCTTTATGACTTGCTGGTCTCGCCCGAGAAACTCAACATTGGGTAGTTGCTGCAGCACTACGCGGTTAGGGGTTTGATGCAAGGCGGTAATCGCCTCATAGAGTTCATCGCGCCCCATCGCAATGTTGACAGTATATCGATCGTTTTCAAAATGCCTTTGCAAAAACCCCACTGAAATGTTTTGAGAAGAAATAGTGGTGGCAAAGGAATAGGAAAAGGCTTCGCGGAAAAGAAAGGTACTCAGGTAGTTGTAATCCAGCCGGCCGGTAAAGCCGAGAATTTGGGTGCTGGCGGTTAATTCAAACTCCACACCGCCTTGCTTCTGATTTTGCTGGCCCGGTATGATGGCGCCTTTTTCGTCATCGACGCCGTAGAAATTGAAATTGAAATCGGTAACCTCATTGGGTTTTCCTCGAAAATCATAGCGAAGCGCTGGCCCGCGGGCTGTAAAATCTTGCCCAATAATGCTCATGTCGTAGCTTCGATTGACCGCCCAGTAATAACCTTCGCCATATATAAATCCATAGATAGAACTGTGGCCGATATTCGGAGTCAAGAAGCCGCTCTGCCTGGGTTCTTTTCCGAGCGGCCGGTAATAGTAAGGCAGGTAAAAAATGGGAATCCCGTGTAGGCGGAAAACGGCTCGCTTGGCAATCGCTCTATCCGCAGGAATAACGTCAAAGACCGGAGATTCGAAGACCCACCACGGTTTGGGCATCTTGCAATCAGTCAAAAAACCGTGGTGCAAGATGTACCGATCTTTAATCCTCTCAGCCCATTGACCTTGAAAGTAAAAAGGATTGGACGTAGTCAGAACACCGGGACTGGTTATGACCTTGGCGGGTGCAGTTCCGTTAACTCCGTAAAACTTGCCCTCTTCGGTTTTGATATTGTAGTCTCCGCTGTCGGCGTTGAGCTTATCGCCGGTCGCAAAATGTTCCAGATGGACATGTCCTTGGGCATGTGCCCAGTTAGTGTCTGAGTTGAACTTGATCTCATCGGCGCTTAGAGAAAAGTCGCTAGTCTCCAACTTGGCATCGCCGTGCAGAAGTTTGATCTCACCATTGGAGTCCTCCGTAACGGAGCGGTACCAAATCTCATCCTGAGGAGGAATATCGGGCTTGGCCGGGCGGGTGCTGGTTTGCGCAATAGCCAGCGAAGTCCCCAAAAGCGATAGCAGGAGCAAAAAGAACAATCTATATATAAAATGTTCTAGACAAACTTTAGCTTTTCTGGTAGATACAGAAACTGGGGGAATTTGCGGAACGAAAAAGGCTTTGCGGCCAAAAGATGCTTTGGAGACGATAAGGGATTTGCCAAGCCGACGCGAAGGCGTTGCAAGGCAGTTGAACGAGACCTTCAACCGAAAACCGTAGCACGCAGGCTGCTTAGGCCGCAATAGTTTTCGGGTCTTAGCCGAGCGGATCGCAATCAGCGCAACATGACTTGCCAGCATTGTCAGACTTGGATCTTAGACGACGACCACCGGTGCCGCCGTTGCGGCAGACGCGTGCGGAGTATGCCGTCACGCATTTCGCCCGAAACTTTTCCTATCGCCGCAACCGCAACGGCTCCAGCTTATGATTATGAATCTGCGGCGGCGGATCCACATTCGGCGCAAGGGCGCCTTCAAGAGCCAGCTCTGGAGCCGGATCAGCAGCCGCTGTTCTCCCATCCGGTTTTCGACCCGCGCGTCATTCCGTTTGACTCGTTGACAACACAAGCCGAGAGGGAGTCGATCCGTGCTCGAGCTGCCGACTTGGCCCGTCCGGCTCCGGTGAAAACTGCTCGTATCGAGGTTCGTCGGGCCCGTCCGCGCAAAACTAATTCGCGCGATCAACGAACTCTCGATTTTCAGGGTCAAGAGGAAATCCTTATCCAGCAGCAATCGAACATCATCTGTGATGCCCCGGTTGCACCTCCGTTGCTGCGCGCTGAAGCTGCGGTTATCGATGGGTTATTCATATTTCTTGGATATGCGTTCGGAGCCGCTCTTTTTGTCTATAAGGGCGGTCACATCCTTCCGGATAAGCATGTATTGCTCTTTTTACTTCTGGCACTCCTTACAATTCCGCTTTGCTATAAGCTGCTCTGGACAGCGGCTGGGCGTGACAGCTTTGGAATGCAACGCGCTGGCATGCGGCTAGTCGATTTCGACGGAAATCCACCCTCGCAAAAGCGTCGTTACTATCGTCTGTTTGGCGGTATCTTAAGCTTTCTGGCGGCTGGAGTTGGCTTGATTTGGGCGCTGGTCGATGAGGATAGCCTCACCTGGCATGACCATATCTCCGGCACTTTCCCCACTCTCGATTCAGAGGCTAATTAGCGGTTGCTCCAGCCGGCTTCATCTGAACCAACTCAACCTCAACAGTGACGTCTACGTCATCTCCAACCATTGCGCCCCCACCGTCGAGAGTTTTGTTCCAAATCAGCCCGAAATCTTTGCGGTTGAGCCTGGTCGTCGCGGTTGCCCCTGAATGCAGGTTCCCACGCGCATCTTTAATGGGCGCGGCAGGTCCCTCAACGTCAAAAGTCACTTCTTTCGTGACGCCGTGCATAGTCATGTCCCCGATGAGCTGAAACTTCCCTGCACTTCCAGGCACAATCCGCTTCGACGCAAAACTGATACTCGGGTACTTGGAAATATCGAAGAAGTTGGGCGATTTGAGATCCTTGTCGCGGTTCTCATTGCGCGTGTCGACTGTGGTCGCGTCAATCGTCAGCGAAACCTTTGAAGCGGCGACGTTTGATGGATCATAATCCACAGTGCCTTTCAGTCCGCTAAACGAACCATGGACTGTCGACACCATCATGTGCCTTACGGCAAATGACGCGCTGGAGTGCCCCGGATCGATATTCCATTGTGCTGCGAACGAGGAGACCGCAAAAAGGCCTGCGGTGAAAGCCAGATTAGAGAAGAGCTTCATTCGTCGAAAACCTAACAAAAGGGTAGCATTCGCCACTAGTAAAAACCCTAAGCTAAAGCTGTATCGCCGGCCGGTACAATTACCGCTGACATGGACCCTTTGGACTGCGGCATTCTAGGGTCAGCACCATACGCTTGAATCTGATCGCGGGCAAACTCTGCTTCTGGATGTTCGCAGGTAATCACGATTGTTCTGCCCGTCATGTCTACTTCGACGGCGTGTTGAAAGGCCACGTCTTTGGGCAAGACGAATAGCTTCTGGAGCATCTCAACCACGTAGTCGTAGGTATGCTCGTCGTCATCAAGCAGCACGACATGGAATAGGCGCCCGTGCTGCTCTCCCTCATCGCTTTGAAATGACGGCGTGGTAATGGTGGGGGCTGGATTAATGGCCGCGGGCATGTGGACCCAGACTTTTTAATTGGACCATTGGTGAGGGAGCGTACGCAAGTTGGCTGCCAGTATCCATCAGACAAACGCGCCAAGTTTGAAAAACTGGTAAAATGTAATGATAGTTCCTCAATAAGGGGGCGCAACGGCTTCGACGGGATTGAATCGTTGTGTGAAGGCGTGTCGGGTTCCGAGCTCCCGTAAAACGATCGGAAAAACAAAACTGCCAATACTCAGCAGTTTGCTTACGCTGCCTAATTTAGTTTAGGTTGCGCGCTCGCGCTAATGAGCCTGCGCGTTAGCGAATGAGCGTCATTTTGCAGGATAGGCGTCAGGCTTCGGTCCGGAGCCATGGGGCCGAGATCACTCGGACTAGGCGAGTGCCGCTCTTGCCGGTTCTATAGGCACTTGCCGAAACGCCAGAACCGGATACACACGTAGGCTTTGCATGGCGGACTTTCTCGGACGCGGGTTCAACTCCCGCCGCCTCCACCAACTAAACATACCTGCAATACGAAATCTTCACTTTGGCCGCGTCACCAACGCGTGCATACGCGTACGCCGATTATGAGTCAGCTACAACGGGGAATAAGAGGCGCTTTGATCGATAATTCTTTACAGTCAATGCTGCAGTTCGGCCAAACGCGCTTCCAAGCCTAGTTTACGCGGATCGTTTGCCGGCGCGGAGCGCAGATACTCCTTCAAATGCCAGACAGCTTCATCGCGCCGGCCGGCCTTTGTGAGTATGTCAGCGGCGATAATATGCGATTCCGGATATTGCGAAGCTGCGCGTTCGAGACTGGCGATGGTTTCGTTCGTATCGCCATGTTCTGCTATCAAGCTCAGGCCAAGTACATAACTTGCCTGCGGTAGCCCAGGATTAGCTCTCAGCGCCTGGCGCGCTGTGAGCGAGGCTTCGTGGTATTCTCCTTTCACGTACAGAGCAACACTCAGATTGGCGCTGGCCGCGCTGTTCTGTTGCGATAGCTCAATTGCCCTTTGAAACTCCGCAGTCGCGTGATCCATTTGTCCAAGCCTGGCAAAGGCCACACCGAGATCGTTGTGTGCGTCTGCAAATCGGGGATCAATCTCCAGCGCTTTCTCAAGATGTTGTTTCGCAAGAAGAGAATCGTCTTTTTTGAACGCTTCGGCACTTTTCTTGTATTCGTTTAGTGCTGGTTTCGGCACTTTATGTTCGAGGTCCCTAAGTGAGACTGTTTGCGCAGGCCCGTGATCTTTTTGCCGGGTCGGAAAGCTAGAATCCGGCCATTTCTCCATGACGTCGAAAGGATCGTCGAATGGAGAAAGGGACGACGGGTTTCGTTGGGCAGGATTCTGACCAAATGCTGTAGCCGAAAGAAACACGATTAATCCCAGCAAACCAATATGAATATTCATCTGTAACTCCGTCCTGGATATTCGTTTTAGCGACTCAATATGCCGGCCGGCGATTGTCCGCTGCTGAGATGATGTAATTCCGACACTGTCGATTTACAAACTTCGCACTGGGAAAGCGATAGCGTTGTGACTTACTTTCGCTCTATTCCGCTCGATCGACAACAAATATTACACCGCATATTTATTGATCGTGTCTTACGGTTATAGGGAAATACTTACGATGATTGACGACGAAACGCCATTGACCTGCGAAGATACATGGGATGATTCGTGGTATGAAGAACCAAACGACTCTCTTATTGGCGCACGGAATCAACAATTATGTCTTGATTCACACAAGAGCGCTCCAAATCAGTCCGGACGGATACATGGGGACTTACACAATATCGGTGGCATCGGCTTGTTACCGAACGTGTTTCCACGTTGAATCTGTTCAATCTGCTCCTGGCATGCAATGCAGTAACATGTCCAAGGGACCGCGTTCAAGCGCTTCGGCTCGATCTCAGACTCACACTCCAAACAGATCCCATAAGTGCCATCTTTGATTCGTTTGAGGGCGCCTATTGCGTCTGTTAGACGGCGTGCGTGAAGGTCCAGCCGCCGGGCCGCTAATTCACGACCGGTCGCATTATCTATCTGATCGATACTGTCTGCAGCTCTTTCTACCGCGATCTCATCTCGCACACGAAGTGTTTGTCCGAATCCTTCGAGAATGCATTCCAACATTTGCTGGAATTGTTTTATCTGAGTTTGCTCCATTGCAATTCGCTCCTTTCCGTCATAATGCTGTCTCCATCGAAACGACCACGCCGTCAGCCGAGATTTTGTTTTTGGTGGGTCCATATCGATTTCGCCCTCTCTCTATGACGACCGGAACGATGAAGACGCACGATTCGGCGATTCATATTTTTGTTCGTGTGCCACATTAATGCGTCCAATTAAGCAATTTGGCATCAGCATCGATGTGCGTAGCCCATTCGTCGTTTTGGTCTTTTCTTTTGCCGTACTCTGTCTTTCTGTGTGCGCTGGCGCTTACCACCGAAGGAGATCACAGCAGCTCGAAGAGGGCCTGCGCGAAGATCTCGGTGTTGTACTCGCCGCCGCGCTGACTCTTTTGGGCCTGATCATCGGGTTCAGCTTTTCAATGGCGATCAATCGTTACGATCAGCGCAAGGCCTATGAGGAGGCGGAAGCTAACGCTCTTGGCACGGAGTACGTCCGAGCGAATCTAGTGTCGCCTGCCGATGCAGCAAGGCTCCGCGTGCTGCTCACCAATTACTTGCGTCAGCGCATCTTGTTCTACACAGTGCGAGATGCGCATCAACTCGTGGAAATCAATGACACTACCACGCAATTGCAGAGCGACCTCTGGTCCGCCGTTTCGATCCCGGCCGCTACTCACTCATCGCCGGTCCTCGCCCTGGTTCTTTCCGGCATGAACGACGTTTTGAACTCACAAGGATACGCGCAGGCGGCATGGTGGAACCGCATACCTGTCGCAGCGTGGGCACTGATGGAAGCTATTGCTATCGGCTGCCACGTGTTGTTAGGCTATGCCTCGCGACGCGCCGAAATCAGAACAAAAGGACTTTACGTTCTTCCGTTGCTTGTATCTATTTCATTTTTTCTCATTGCAGATTTAGATAGTCCGCGAGCTGGCGTCATTCGTGTAACTCCAGAAAATTTAGTCAATCTCTCTTCCTCACTCCGCGTATTTTCTGCGTTTTCCGCAAAAAATATTAACGCCGCTTTAGCAGGAGCAGATCAAGCGCGGTGAAAGGGAAAAGGGGTCTCAGCGTGAGTACGTGAAAACGGCGTGCTGCTGAGCTTCAAAGAAGGAGAAATCTTATGAAAAGAAACACCGCGGTCGTCGTGTCAGTTTTGGCACTCAGCCGGATCGCCGCCGCCCAGGACGTCCCTCGGCAGGAAGTGTATCTAGGTTACGATATGCTGCGAAATAACTCGGCTACAAACATACCGGCATTTACGGCTAATGGAGCCGGCGGCCAATATGTACTTAACATCAACTCGTGGCTCGGGGTTCTAGGAGACATCTACGCTGCACACAATGGCAACGTGTTTGGGAGTTTTACCGATCCCAGGACAGGTATCACGTATCCCGGTGGAAAACTCGACAATACCGCCGCGTTCTTCCAATTCGGTCCAAGGGTAACTATACGCCATTGGTCCCGCGTTAACGTGTTCTTCGAAATGCTGCCTGGTTTCGCGAATGGACACACGAGCATCCCGGTACAGTTACCCCAGCCGATTGAAATTCCGAAACAACCGATCACCGGGGCGTGTACGACGAATCCGGCAGCCTGCAACGTACTAAGTGTACTTAACCTTCGAGCGCAAACGTCTCAAAATGCTTTTGCCTACCTTCTTGGCGGTGGAATGGATATCAAGATGGGCAAACGTATGAGCTTTCGGCCCATCCAAGCAGATCTGCAATTTACGAGATGGCAGAATCTCCGTGATTTGCAAAACAAGAGTCAATACGGATTCCGCTATTCAACTGGATTTGTTTTCAACTTCGGCTCCGCGCAGTGACGGCCGAGTTCCTTTACAACCTTGTACCTCGAAACGTATATGGCAAATATCGGCAGAATTCGTACGGGAATCTTCGCTGTAATTGCAGGCGCGACTTTGGCATCAGGGCAGCAAGTCGCTACTCAGTACGACCGGTCCGTGACCTTCACATCGTTCCACACCTATAAGTGGGTGACAGTGCAGGGAGCTCAGCAGCCGGACCAGATCACGGCACAAAACATACAAAACGCAGTTAATGCCCAACTTCAGCAGAAAGGGTTAACTATGGTTGAGGACAACCCAGACCTGCTCGTCGGCTACCAAATCGGCATCAGCCAACAACAACAACTGAATTATTGGAATAGTGGTTGGGGCTGGGGCGGCGGCATGGGGCAAGCTACTACCTCAACCGTGCATGTGGGAGAACTAGTGCTTGATATGTATGCTTCCGGCAAACACACTTTGGTTTGGAGAGGAAGCGTGGCCAAGAGCCTGAACCCAAGTTCTAACCCCGACAAGAACTACAGAAACCTTCAGAAGGCAGTTGAGAAGTTACTTAAGAAATTCCCTCCTCAGTAAGGAAAGGTCGATCGACCCCCAACCTTTCCGAAGCTGCCGGCGATTGAACATCTGTGCATTACAATCGCCGGCAACTTTTTTCACCAAAAAAAATCGTAACCGTTTTCAATCTGTCCAAAACGTCGTCAATGGGCATTTACCCAGCTCATCCTCAGTTGAAGAACAAGCGATTCAAAGTTACTCATGAATCTCGTCCTGTTCTTCACGTCATAGGCGGACTTATCTATTCTAAGAGCGTTACCTTACCGCCCGCGATATCGTAAAATGCCGCAATCACCGTGAGTTTCTTTTCCTTTACAAAGCTAGAGACAACGGTCGATGCTTTGCGCAACAACGCGCTTTGGAGTTTGGCATTTGCTTTGGCGGTCGCGTTGACATCCGATCCGGCCTGATCCACGGAGGGCTGAATACGTGAGTACAGGGCCGTTATCTGGCCAGGAGCCTCCTTGCCCTGGATCGTAGCCTTTATGGCTCCACAGTTGGCGTGTGCCAGAACGAGAATCGCCTTCGTCCCAAGTACGGCCGTTCCGTATTCAAGGCTGGCGATAACCTCCGGCGTGACCACATTTCCGGCAACTCTTACTACAAAAATGTGCCCGATCGATTGGTCGAAAATAAGCTCAACGGGAACGCGCGAATCGGCACAAGAAAGAACTGCCGCAAATGGCTCTTGCTGCTCAGCCGTCTTCTGCCTTAATATCGCGAGGTCTTGTTGATACGCCGTCATATGGCCAGATATAAAACGTTTGTTTCCCGCTAGCAGTTCCTGCACCGCTGCGTCTGGACTTGACGCGGTTTGGGCTAGCAATGCATGTGAGCGGTCGATCTCACCCCCTGCAACTGCAATCAATCCGGCCGTAACCCCGTGCGCTTTGGTCACAAGAAAGTTGCGCCGTGTTTGAACCAGGTGTGTCGCGAGGAAGCCCATTTCGCCGGATTTGATTTCCTGCTGTACGCGCTGGATTTTTTTAATTTACTTGCTTTGGCCGGGGTATCTCACACGCAATCTCACTTCATCCCGAATGTCCAACTCAAGCCCGCGCTACTGCCGTAGTCGCTGGCAGCGAAATGTGGCGGGGGTTGATTCTCCCAATTGCCGTAGAAGGAGATGTTCCATGAAAGATCTCTCGTAATCTTGATGTTGTAGGTCGAGTTCACACTAAATTTGACGCGGCCCGGATCGGTCAACGCGGGAAAAAGTATTGCGGTCACATTCAGATTGGTCTTATTGAACTTAAACAATCTCACATTGGTGGCGATCAAGCCGGCGGCAAGATTTTGCGTACTTGCCGCGAATTGCGTTTGATTGTATTGAGTGTTCTGCCAAGCGAAGCCTCCGATAATCGAGATGGCGGCCTGATTGGAGTTTTCTATATAACGGCCAATGCCGGCTCCAACCGAAGTCTCAAGACGGATTCCCTGCACCGAGCTTTGCAGAAAGTCGGCGAGCCCCGCATAAAAGTAATTTTGCCAGGGTAGAAGCCGTCTCCCGGTTAAAGTCACCTCATTTCTGGTGGCAACGTTCGCGCGGCTAGTAGTAGACAGAGTAGAGTTCCAGTCAGCTCCCGCTGACCAGCGTTCGCGCAGATACTGGATCTCTGAACCCAACGCATACTGCACTGTCTCGTTTCCTTTGGAATAAGTAGCGCCAAACTTTGCAGTGCCACTGAACCGCTGCCAGAATTCGTCCGCTGTCTCCGCAATATTCACAATCTGTGCCTGGTCGATAGTAATCGGCTTATCAAGCGTATCAAGGATCTCAATCTTAACGGGCCGGTTATCTCCGCCTTCAGCGGTTCTAAGAATACCTCTATAAACCGAACCATTCTCTGTCTTGACAATGAATAACTGCGTGCTTTCCAAGGAAGCCACTTGCGACCAGTCAATGGATGAAGTGCCAAGAATGTAAGGCATGTTTACATAGAGCACGCCGGCGTCGAGACTTTTAATCTCTCCAGTCAGCCGATCACCGTTCTTCATAACAACAATGTCCATGGACGGACGCCCGAAGAGTGGCGAGGAAAGGCCAAAGATAAGACCTAGCCCTAGAACGATGCAACCAGTATTCAAGCGCGACTCCTATCTAGCGATCACTCACAATTCGCACGTTTGCCTGTCCGTCGGAATCGGCGCTCGGACCAGAAACCTATTTACGAAACAGTGTCGACGCTGGACAATAGCCGCTTGCCGGCATAAACCTTACGACAACGTGCTTATCTGTAAGTTCCCTTGTGATGCCCGGCAAGAGTAATGACTCGATATCGGGGTAATTGCGGTTTAGCTGACTGTTTGGCATCTCCGCCGAGCTTAGAACGCTGCTTTGGTAGAGCCGTTGGTTTCCTGCCCTGCAGTACACATGGACCTCATTTGAACGATGCGGTCTATTTTTCCACGGTCGTAAAAGTCGCAGGTGGAGCTAAAAAGCTTCGCCAACACCCATACTCCACGTAAAATTGTCTTTACCCCAGGCGAAATCGGTACGTAGATTGACATGATACTTCTTGCTCAGCATGTACCGGATGCCCGTGCCCGCTCCAGGAAGCATTTGGTTAGCTCTCCATTTGTCCGCTCCTGGCTCAACCGCTCCGAGGCCTCCAAAACCAACCACACCGAAGCGCCACGGTAACACTAGCCGGTATTCCAGTTGTGTGGCAAACATGTAGCGATCTAAGTACCGGCCGGCAGTGTAACCGCGCAGTTCGTTATTCGTGCCATAAATGCAATTGCCATAGAACGGGGGCGCGCCCCCTGTGCCGCATAAGTACAGGTTGTAGGCCAATATTTGTTTTTCTGAAAGGCTTACATACTTATTGAATGTAAATTTATAGGATTGGAAGGAGTACTTGCTGCCCAGACCTTTCATAAAGAAGTCGCCAGTCAAATCGATCACGCTGCCTTTCAATGGATAAAATCGATTCGGGCGAGAATCTCGATATGCCTCTATGCCAAGTGCCCGCAGATTTGTGTTTAGTCCGACACCAGGTGGAATCGGAGGAAGCCGTCCGGGACTTAGATCGAGGGTAATAAACGAGCTCCCCGTGGCGAAGCGGCCGCCCACATAAAAACCTCTGCCAACGCTGCGTAGAAATTTGGAAAAGAAGAACTGGCCAGATTGTGTCAATGGCAATTTGAACCCACTATTTCCATTTAGAAAGCCGATGCCGTAAAGATTGTAATTTAAGTTGCCGCGTCCGTACAGCGATTCCAGCTCATATCGGGCACCATCCAGGTAAAGATCAGCGCCGATACCAAACCCACGGCTGCCGTTGTTCGTGATCAGGCCTCCCACGCCAATGACGGACGGTGTCACGATCTTGTCAGTTAGTGGAATGGGCGTGATGTATCCAAGAACCGGAATTATTCCCGCGCCCAAGGCAGGATTTACGATCGGCAGTGGAGCGATTATGAATGACCCGAGGCTGTCTCTCTCTTTTTTGTCTGTCTTTTGTTTCTCTTTTTCAATTGTTTTACCGGCTCCGCGTTGTGGTGGCAATTGTCGGGTAACTTCGGTGGAAGTTTGCGACTCCATGGCTGAATGCTCAGCGCTGAATCGGCTATTTGGGGCAGCGTCGGATGTTCGCAGTGAACTAAGACAAGTTGCTGCCACCAGGGAAGCGATCCATATGATGTGTCGGCGACTCTTAAGGCTTCTGAACATAGCGAGTAGGTCTCGATTAACTGAAGAAGTGGATTCGATAGCGTCTCGGCTCAAGGGCACGCTACCTGATGAGAGCGCAAGTCGGTGACCATCAACCACTCCAATACTTTGGAGAATGGCTGCCGTAGGATCAGTTAGTTAGCTCGAGTCTGGGCAAGCTCATCACTCTATGTGGACGCTTTGGTGCAAGAGCCTCAGCCGGATGCACGTTTTCGGGCGGCCCGACGTAGCATGTCCTAACGCCAGGCGGGCGGAGGGCGGCGCAGTCGTCGGTTCAAGCCCCAAACCGGTCGCCTAACCTGCCGCTAACCCCGACCTCACTTCCGCAATCTTCAAAGTGGCTGTACCCTGCGGATAACGGGGTTGAATGCTATCCGGAGCAGTAGACGCTGCCTAAGTAATAAGCCCAATTGGCGAGCTCGGCAGATCCCGAACCGTCAAAGCGCCCGAGATAGCATCCACCCAAGAAAATCAATTCGGATGAGTGCCAAGATCATTTTGGTAGTGGACGCCGACGCCCAGCGACGCGCCCAAATACGTTACACCCTGTCACCGCAAGAGTACAAAGTCCTTGAGGCTGCAAGTCTGCAAGAAGCAGAGAGCATCTGTTCTAAGACGGAAATTCACGTAGATCTAGTGATTCGAGTCTCAGACTCGCAGCACGAATCCGAGCGGCCACGGTGGCGACGGCTCGTTCCGATACCAGTGCTGACAGTGTTGTTCGAGTCTCAGGCCCGGAACATCACCGACGATTTTTGGCGGCTTCCCTTCGATCCGGAGCAGCTTCTATCTAACGTTAAGTCCGTTCTTGGGCGGGCCAGAGCATTAGATTCCGTTCCGGTTGAAGATGCAAGGAATCCCGAACGCGAACGTGACGTAGAAGTGAGTCACGCTCAAATCGAAGCGGCCAAGATGAGAGCGATCCTGATGGTAGAAGATGATTTGAGTTTACGTAGCGCTGTTTCGAAGACATTGCGCCGCCATGGGTTCCCCGTTTTTGAAGCTGGCGACGGTATTTCGGCTGTTGCTCTGTTCGCGGGTCATGTAGCAGAGATTCAGGTGGTTCTGCTCGACATAAATTTACCCGCTATGTCGGGTCTGGAGGTTTTCGAAGCGTTGCAACAAATTTGCCCCACTGTGAGAGTGATCCTTACGACCGCTCTTAGCCGGGAGAGCGTTACGCGCACAATAGGCACACTGCAACCCTGGGCGTTCGTACAGAAACCTTACCGCGTAGTTGAACTTGTGGAATTGGTTCTAAGGGCTCAAACAGGGAAACGCAAACAATAGATTAATCTCTAAACGCCAGTCAATTAGAAACTTCGGATCTTCAAAGGCCGCATCTATAAACCAGGAAGAAGAGCCAGCTCCTTGTCCAAGCGTGCCGCCGAGCAGATGAATAACAACGAACTCCTGCATCAAGCGGCTGAAGCACTGGAATTGATTCCAATCGAAGACATTTGGGGTGAGCTGGTCTCGCACCTCGGCCGCACTTTGAATGTGGACTGGACGGTCGCCGCGAAGCTACTTCCAGGAGTAGATACAAAGCTAGAAACCCTAGCTGCGTCCCGTCGAGGGCATCTCGTTCAAGAATTCGAATATGATCTTACCTTTGCGTTTGACCAGTCGGCGCAAGATGCATGTGTCTACGCCTGCGGCGCGCAAACGCTTGTTCGGAGTACCTGGTTGAAACGGGTGAAAGCAGAATCGTTCGGGCAGATTACGCTGAAAGGATCGCTCGGACAAGCGCGCGGTGTGCTGGCCATCGCTCATTCAGAACCCCTGGCAGATACCAGCCAAATTGAATCAATACTCCGCATCTACGCGTTCAAGGCGAGTATTGAGTTGGAACGCGAACTTGCAGACGAGCGTTTTTACCGCGAAATACTGGAGATGTTACAGACCTAGCAGTTTCTTTCATTTCATAGCGGTGCTCTATGCCAAGTTGGTTCGTTCTAAGACCGCACGAAACCGCGCCTCATGTCTGAGGGAATCGAACAGCGGATCCAACTTCATTTGCATAAAACCGGCACAGCGCTCATCGGCGGCGCGCTCAACCCAATGAAGAGCTTTCGATATTTGACCCAGGCTCGCATATGCGTGAATAAACGTTACAGGCCACGCGAAATCGTTTGCCGACCGCCGGTGAAGTTGGCTTAACGTTTCTTCGGCCTTCTGTCGATCCCCTGCCGCTGCATAGGCAGCAACCAGTGCACCCATACGAGATCCGGCAGTGGAAGGTTCGAGCGACTGGTTGATCGCCGTGATGGCATCGCCCGGTTGCCCGGTCTGTATGAGGGCTAGTCCGCGATAGTAGTGAGTGTTCCTGATGTCAGGACCAAGCTCGAGAGCTCGATCGAAAGCGGTTATCGCATTTGCAAAATCACGGAGCAGGTACAAACGCGCTCCTGCTGCGCGGTGAGTTCGGGGTGAGAGCGGATCCAGATCCAGCGCCTTTTCGAGATCTCGCCGGCTTTCTTCTAGATCGCCTCGCTCGAGGCGGCAAAACGAACGCTGTAAATAGCCTGGAACATAGTTCGGACGAAGGTTGAGTCCGCGCCAGAAAAGCATCTCCGCTTCCCTCCAGCGCCAGCGGAAAACCGCTGTCGAAACGGCAAGGGCGACATACGCTCCCGAGCAATTTCGATCCAATCGCAATGCTTGCAGAGCTAGCCGACGTGTTGTTATCGCAAGCCCGGAAGGACTGCGGGCACCCAGGAAAATGAGCCAGTGGTATGCCTCAGCCAGAGCTGAGTAACCGTCCGCGTACTCCGGCGCAATCGAAATCGTGCGCAGAAAGCACGTCACAGCCTGTTCGCAGCCGTCAACTGTGACTTTGTTCCAAAAATGACGCCCCCGCAAGTAGAGACGGTAAACGTCGGGACTGGGGACAACTGCGACTCCATCGTGACTCTTGGCGTCCGATTGCTCCGTTAACGCCTCCGCAACCGCATGAGCAATCTCGTCCTGAATCGCGAAAAGATCCCGCATTTCGCGGTCAAAAGCTCGAGCCCAGATGTAACTGCCAGAGGCGAGATCGACAACTTTTGCGTGAATCCGTATTCGGGGGCCAAGTAGCTGAACGCTGCCCTCTACGACGCTGTTTACGCCAAGCTCGCGCCCAATGTTTGCGAAATCTCGAGCCTCCGCTGCAAAATGAAACGTGGAATAACTCGAGATGACCTTCAAACTCGATGAGTTGGCCAGCCGCTCTTGAATACTCTCCGCAATGCCATGGCAGAAGTAATCCTGGTCCGAGTAGCCAGTGAGGTTCAAGAATGGCAATACGGCGATTGCTGGTTGGCGCTTCTTGATAGAAATGACCTCGAGTCCCTTACTCGGTGGCGGAATGCGCGCATCCTCGCGACTCTTTAGGAGAGGAACGTAACTGCCGGGCTCAATCGACACTAGAATGGGATCAGAGATCCCCTCACCGCGATAGTATGCTGAGAGCTTGCGCCGAAGGCGCTGCGCCTCGGTCCGCACGATGGAATCAATTCGAGGATCGAACTCGGCTCCCCGGTCGAAAACTTCTTGACTTAGACTGTATTGCTTAATGTTCTGAGGTTCACCTCGCAGAACCTGCTCTATTGTCCAGGTCAGGAATCGCTGCAGACGTTCGGAGTCTGCGAAGGACTTACTTTTTAGAATCCGCTCGATCTGGGCGCGGACCTCGGCGTCGGGTGGTCGAGCGCGAGGCGGCGGATCAGACGATCGATCGCGAGAGGAATCGCCGGTCATGCTCCGTTCCTTTTCGACTATGGAACGTTGTTGGTATGATCTGGCAGCCTATAACTCCACCTTTTCCCAACTCCTGTCGGGGTTGAATTCGGTCATGGCGGCAGCAAGCTGATCCGTCGTCTTGCCCAAATCTTTCTGGTAGATGACGCCTGTTTGGTCGACGATGAAAGTCATGATGCCCGAATCGCCGTACTTTGCCGGATAGGCCGCGATTGCAAATCCCTCGGTCATATTGCCATTAACGATATAGCCTTTCGCACCACCTCTGGCGTTACGGCCCTGTTTGTAGAGCATACGAAAGTAGTAGCCGTAGAAAGGTTGGTGCAAATCTGGTCTGATTTTGTTGGTTTCCTCAGTGGCAAAAGCAATCGAGGGCCCCAGCGGACTTTTGGGTTGTCCATCCGCGGGCTGCCAATACAAACCGTTCTGCTTTCCAGCATCACTGAGTAGTTTTTGGGCGAATTGTTTATGACCGTCATACTGTTGGTCATAATATTCAGTCTGAGCTGCGGCAATAGCCGCGCAAACATCGATAGCCGCCAATTCATTTTTCCCGATTCTACGTGCCAGGAGTTCCTTCTTGCCGGCGTCAATATCGAAGAACCACTGACCGGTAGCGTTCTTTGTTAGCGGAATGGGAAAGGGCTGGTTATCAGCGCCTGTGAGTAGCAGTTGACTCCCGTTCTCCAGCTTTCGCCATCGGTGCATGGTGTCGAAATCGGACACAAATGCAGAAAGCGAGTCCTCGTCCCGCTCAGCGTCGCCTGAATAAATGAGTTCCTCTGTGCTAGGCCCGAAGATCCTTATCATCACATTGCGGTCACCCGACTTAGCGGCTTGAACCAGAGCTTTGCCGGCATCGTCCGGAGATCCGAAGGTCTCGATCGACGCGCGAACTTTTGTTTCACCGGACTTCTCCGGCTTGCTACAGCCACACGTTAGGAACAGGGCCAAAAAAAATACAAACAACAAGCATTGACAATATTTGAGACTTACTGATGACATGTCAACCCTTCCGCTCTTCGGTATCTCAATAATTCGCGCCAGTTCCTCGTTGGGAACACAAGCAACTGTGAACTTAACGGCGGAAACCACCTCCGCCGAATCGACCACCGAAACCGCCGCCGCCACCAAAGTGGCCACCACCCCAGCCGCCTCCGCCACCGAGGCTGCCCCAGCCGCGATGACTCGTGCTTCGGTCGGCCCAGCCGCCATTAGCGAAGCTCGACCCTGAGTGATCTCCATATCCATTGAAAGCCGTATCGTGCTTAGCAGTATCCTGGGAGCCCCAGCCATGCGCAGCTTCGGAGTTGCTCCAACCTGATTTGTCCCAGGAATTTGAGGCAGCGCTATTGTCTCGGTTTACGTTGACGGTGTTTCCGCTCACGTTCGTGTTGCGGCTGAAATCGCTTTGCCCGAAATGCTGGTTACCGGTGTTGTAATTCGGGTGATATCCGGAAGCATTAAAGCCGCCGTTGTTATAAGAGTGGTATCCGTAACTGTGATAGCCGTTGCCGTAGTAGCCGCCATGCCATGCGGCATTCCCGTAGTACGGAGCTCCGTGATAGTAGGCTCCGTAATAGCCCCCGTGCCAACTGCAAGTCCAACTGCTGTAACCCCAGCCACAACAACCGCCGCTCATGAGTGATCCAATGGCCATTCCCGCTCCGAACGAAAGCAAGCCCGTTGTGACCATATCAGCCGTGCTGTATCCAGGAGTGGTGTACGGTGTTCCGTAAATCACAGTCGGGTTGTATTGCGGAACATAAACCACCTGAGGATTGGTCGGTTGGATCACGATGGTCTGAGGCGATTGCTGGATTACGGTAATTTGGGAGCCTGATTTGAGATTCCCGGCGGCCTTGGCTTGTGCGCGAAGCTTTTGAATAGCGGACATAATCTCCGATTGCTGGTTGTGGTACGCCTCACCTAGTTGCGACGTCCAACTCAGATTCTTTGCAAGATTGTTCAGTACGGAAGGAAACTCCGTCAGAGCCTTTATGCTGGGATCCCAAGACTGTTTGTTGACTGCCTGCATCAACGCGCTTCCTGTCAGGTTCTTGTGTTCGCCGAGCCAGTAATTTGCTACCGCGATCTGGTCGGGAAACGTGGCCGCATTCAAGACTTGCGATACTAGCGAATCCGGATAAAGCGCAACGGGGGCGACGAGCGACTGCAACTCCTCCGCGGATAATGGGGTTCCTTGTCCGGTGTAGGAAGATGAGGCCGGAGTGCCGGGTTGCTCTTCTTGAGCCTGCAACACCGTTCCTGAATCCGACATCGAAGCCGCCACCAGGATTGAGCTGGTGAAGCAAGAAAGCAGCTTTCGCTGGATTCTTTTCGGCATCGAATGCGAAAGGCGGTTCTCCTGCGCCAAGCAAAGGAGGTTGAGGCGGTGCATTGTCACTCTCTAACGCAGCCTGATTCAGCCGCGTCGCAGACGACTCACCAAATGTTCCACCAGTTCGTCTATGCCAAAGAAAAGACGTTTGGGGGTGATGCGAACATTGCTGGCGACGACAATTTAATGCATCTTGAGTGCCTTAGCTTTGTCAACCTAATGGATGCGTATGTGTCTTCGAGCGTTTATCTCAAAAGTTCGCGTCATCATTCGGGTCACAAAGCATCCAGACACTCCCTGGCACGTACGATGCATCGGCGCCTGCTCCCTCGCTTACCTTTTTTCGCCGATTCAGGCAATACCTAGCTTCATTCCCGTTCTCGGCCAACTCGATGACATTCTCGTCTTATGTCTCGGCTTCAAACTCATGAGTAATATGATTCCGGACGCCGTACTGCTCCAGTGCGCCGCTGAACTAAATGACGCCAACCATGGCGTTCACGTCCGTGCGGCTTCTGAAGATTGAAGTGTCTGGAGAATAGAAGAGTAAGCGTATTTCTCGGCATACTGCGAGAGCTTCACGGCCAAAGCAGGATTGTGCTTTGAGATGCATCCAATAACGTCCGCTATACGCGCTATATCGAGAGAAATTATTGCCTCCGACAGTTCTTTTCGGAGTGCTGAGGGCAAGCTCGCCAGGTCGTCTGGTAGAAGTGTTGCGGGCGATTTTTCAGCCGTGGACGTTTGATATTTGTACCGCACACCGAGGTGCCGAGCGAGGCAGTCAAAAATCTCTTCGGCCTGGAATGGTTTACTTATAAAATCATCTACACCGGCCTGCAGGGCTTCCTGGCGGTATCCGGTGAAAGCAAAAGCCGAGAGAATCACAATTTTCACCTCGCGACCACCCTCAAGTTCCCGGATGCGCCGTGTCGCTTCCAGACCATCAATATCGGGCAGACGCCAGTCCATCCAAATAAAGTGCGGTCGCCAATCGGAAAATTTTTTGATCCCGCTGACGCCATCCTCAGCGACCAGGGTCTGAAAGCCAACTTTCTTCAGTAGGCGGCGCAGCAATAGCCAATTTTCCAACTGGTCTTCCACAATTAGGATGCGGCGTTCAGGTTGACCCTCCTCGAGTCCGATAATCCGTCCGCGCTGAATTATGGAGGCCGGCATTTCGGATTCATCGAGCTTTAGTACAGGAATTTCCAATCTAAACAACGATCCTTTTCCCTGTGTGCTCTCCACCTGGATGCTGCCGCCCATCAGCTTGACATATTTCTTCGTGATAGCCAGGCCCAGCCCCGTACCCTTTTGTGCGGACTTACCAACTTGTACAAATGGTTCAAAGATGCGGGCCTGCTGCTCCTCGGCAACACCGATGCCAGTGTCTTCCACTTCAACTAACAACTGACAGTTTTTGGGGTCCTCGGCCGGTCGGCTACCAATCCGGATGATCACGCTTCCACGATCCGTATACTTCAAAGCGTTGCCCACCAGGTTAATGAGCACTTGACGCAGCTTTTCGCTATCGGCCCGCACAAATCGGCAAAACCCGCCAGTATGTATTGTGGACAGCTCGATTCCCTTCTCCTCTGCGCGTAAGCGCATGAGATCCATAACGTCGTCTGCAAGATCGGTCAAGTCCAGCGGAGCATTCTCAATCACTATGCGGCCGGCGTCGATTTTCGCCATGTCCAGCACATCATTGATTAGACTGAGCAGATATTCACCACTACGGTTAATGATGTCCAAATCTCGGCGTTCATTCTCCGGAAAACGGCGGCTTTCGCGCAACAGATTGGAAAATCCAAGAATCGCATTCAAGGGCGTACGTAGTTCGTGACTCATGTTCGCGAGGAAGATAGTCTTCGCCTGATTGGCGGCGTCGGCCTGGTCTCGCGCCTCCACAAGTTCCGCCGTACGCTGACCGACCAGTTCCTCCAGGTGTTCCTGATGTCTTCGCAGCTCGTCCTCGGCACGCATCCGCTCAAGAATGTCGTACTGCGACATGGCCAAGGCCTCTTTGAAAATTTTAAGGACCTGAGCCGCCGGAACTGTCGCTATCACCATGGCGTATAAGACGTTGCTGAATACTCCTAGCGGATTGCCTGGGAAGTAGACCGGCAGCTTGACACCTGCAGAGGCGAGGACGACCATTGCCAGCGTACATACTAGACACAGCGCCGCCGTCAATAGCGCTGCCTCGAAGCCGAGTAGCCAAGCCGCCGAAATCGGTAAAGCTATATAAAGCACCAGCGAAAAGCTTCGCATTGCGCCGCTTAGAACAATTACGACCGTTATGACGACCCATGTTCCGCTCACATATACTAAGCTTGCTTTCCGCATGGAGCCGTGTTGGAGCAAAATCCAGGCAATAAGAAAGGTACATAGCAGCAGTAAGTCGAGCGGAATGCTCAAAACCTTTGCCGGGGTAACAAACGGCAGGATGACTGCGATGTTGAACAGCATCCATATCGAGCTTCCAATCAAAAGGGCGTGCAGGACCTTCGCGGTGGGGTCTTGGACCAAAGGTCCCCGAAGTTGCAGAGCCCGCCGAAAGAACCCGCCGAGTAATACGCTCACTGGCACTCCTTGTCACTGAAGTTTATGTGACTCCCTCTATTGTGAGATTTCTGAAGGATCAGCGTCGACTTACGCCCACCTTTGATGTCGTCTTACGCGTAGCAGGTTCCAAAAAAAGAAAAGCCGCTATGTAGTGGCGCGCATCATAACTAATCAATTGTGATGGCTTCAAGGGTGAAATACGCCGTTCTGTCCAGCATCCTATTTTGGGGACTATTGCCGCATTTAGAGATCCGTCCGCTGATGGGTCAAGCTACATTAGGCGCCGCAGCAGTCACGGGTACGCTGCGAGACGAGCAAGGCGCGCCCGTAGCGGACGCTAAAGTCACACTGACCGATAACTCAAAGGCTTTGAATCGTGAGTCTTCCTCGGATTCCAGCGGCGTATTCCTGTTTCCCTCGATTCGGCCAGGCACTTACACTCTGCAAATCGAGAAAAGTGGCTTTAGTACTTACCTTGTAAATAACCTTACGGTCGAAATTGGAGAGCGGGCGGTGCTAGAGATCCCCCTGAAGCTGGGAGGAATTCGAACTTTGATAACGATCTCAGCCGCCGATGCACCGATGATCGATTCGGACTCGAACGCAATCGGTACTGTGATCGATTCGGCCCGGGTCGCAGATCTGCCTCTGAACGGCCGGAATTTCCTCCAATTGGGTCTGTTAGCCGGAGGTGCAGACGAAGTTGCTGCCGCTAGTAATATTTTTTCCGCCAATGTGGGCTCGCCCTGGCGAACGATTGTTCTTCCCGGCACGATGCCATATTCGGTAAGTTACTCGCTCGACGGCATACCTATCCGCGGGTCAAGAGATGGTGAACTTGCTCTAAATATCTCTATCGCGGCGATTGATGAATTTAAGATCCAGGAAAATTTTTTGATGCCTGATCAAGGCCCAAACTCCGGGGTGGTAAATATTGCGACGAGGAGCGGCGGGAACCAATTCCACGGTGAGGCTTTTGAGTTTCTCCGCAACGACGTCTTCGACGCGCGGAGTTTTTTCGCGCTAACTGCGGAGGATCTGAAGCAGAATCAGTTCGGATTTGCACTAGGCGGACCGGTGGCGAAGGATCACGTGTGGTTTCACGGTTTCTACGAAGGGCTGCGCCAGATCTCCGCCTTCGCGGCGACTGGCTACAGCCCGACGGCAGCGATGTTCGCGGGAAACCTTGCGGGAACCGGCGCTCCGATCTATGATCCGGCGGCCTACTCCCCCACAACGAGTCAACGACAGCCGTTCCCAGGCAACGCGATTCCGTTCGACCGGATTAATCCCGTGTCAATGAACCTCTCAAGGTATTATCTTTCCGGGTCCAGCCTGGCGAGCCGGCCAAGCAACGTTTTTGGCGCCCCGCGCAATACTCTAGCCGGTAATCAGGGCGGTGTTCGTATAGATGCGGCAATTAGCAGCCGCCAACAAGTTTTTGGCGAATTCTTGCTTCAGAATTCGCCCGCAGTACAGTCGGGACTATTTCCGCTCAGCGGGTTGCTGTACTCGGAAAACACGGATCTGGCGATGTTGCAGTACTCTTATCAACTGAGCCCCCATACAGTAAACACTATCCAAATCGCATTCGTGCGCTCTATTGCTGTTGGAGGTAATGAAGCGCAGGGGCTCACTCCCACCGGGATTACGAACACCTTCGGAAACCAAGGAGTCACAGCCATCAACTTACAGGGATATTCGTCGTTTGGAAAGTCTAATAGCCAGGTCGGAAACCGCGACAACACCTGGCACATGGACGAGGGACTGAACTATGTTCGGGGAAATCACACTTTCAAATTCGGCGGTTCGCTCACTTACCGTCGCGGGTGGGATTCAAATGGAAATGCCAACGCGCTAGGTACCCTCAACTTCCAGCCGACCTTTACCGCGCAATTGACGCGCAATGCGCAAGGTCAACTGGTGTCACAGGGGAACACGGGAAACGCCTGGGCCGATTTTCTGCTCGGATTACCAACCAGCGGGACTTTATCGGGATTACCCACAATACAGTACCGCGCGACGCAGTTCCTGCCGTTTGTTCAGGATACCTGGAAACTGAGGCCAAATCTGACACTGAATTACGGGCTGTTGTGGTACGTGGAAACACCTCCCAATCCGCACGGCGGAATTCGGAACTTAGTGCATGGATTTGATTTCGAAACCGGACTGCTCACATACGCTGCTCTAGGGCAGGTAAACCCACGGGGCTTTACCACTAATTGGAGTAATCTCGCACCCCGCGTCGGTATTGCCTGGAAGCCGAACTCTCTTAAAAACACCATCGTAAGGGCAGCGGCTGGAACCTATTATTCCGAGTTCCCGTGGTTCGGTTCGCAGGAGGATATCGGGCTCGGCTCACCCATCGGCAATGGCCAGGGCTTTACTAGTGTTCCGACTAATCCGGTACCGCAATACGAGTTAGGGAGAAATGTATTTCCGTCGCTGATCACGCCTCCGTTGAACGCGAACTACGCCGCCAATCTGCCCGCGGGCAGCCTTGTAACCGAAATCGACCCGTCTCTTCGAACGACCTACATTAACCAATGGAACGCGTCGATTCAACAATTGCTGGGCCGAAGCAACTCACTCGAGTTATCGTATCTAGGTTCGAGTAGTCATCGGCTTCTGACTTTGGGCGATTTGGATCAATGCCGCCCGACGGCGGATCTGTATTGCGATCGCGGCACTAGGCCTTGGCCTCGATACGGCCTGCTCGCCTGGCTCGACAGCAATGGCAATTCGTCTTATGAAGCTCTCATCACCAAATATCAACATCGGACGAACCGCGGCTTGAACCTGCTGTTTGAATACACTTTCGGGAAGGCGCTAACAGACGCGTACCAGTTCGGCATTCTGCCTTCTACGCAAATCACGAGCTGTCGAGCTTGCGACAAGGGACCGGCAAGCTTCGATGTTCGTCAGCGAGCGGTCACCAGCGCAGTTTGGGAAGTTCCGTTTGGCCGCGGGAAGCGCTATGGAGCGGGAATCCCACGAGGGGCGAACCTGGCATTGGGCGGCTGGATGCTCACCGGCATCGTCACCCTCTCCACAGGTGAGCCCGTTTATCTCACCGCCCCCAACACCACAGGCAGTCTATATCTCACGTCATTGCCCAATCGTGTTTGCAACGGGAACGCTAGCATCTTTTCCGACAACGTGCGACGCAATGGATTCTTGTGGTTCGATCCATCGTGCTTCCCTGTGCCCGCCGTAGGGTATTTCGGCAACAGCGGCCGCACCGTTCTGAATGGTCCTGGTATCAATAATTGGGACCTCGGGGCGCAAAAATCTATACCTCTCGCCTTGGAATCCAGTCTGCTGCTGCTCCGGGTAGAAATGTTCAATGCCTGGAATCACACCCAGTGGATAGTGCCCGATGGAAATGCCGGCGACGGGCCGAATTTCGGCCGGATCTCCGCGGCGCGTTCTCCCCGTCTGATTCAGATCGGGATCAAATTGACGTTGTGATATCTGGACTATGGAGCCAGATTGGCTTTGTTTCGCAAAAAAGGCAGGTAAAGCATCACAGCCGCGGAAGTATTGCAATGCGGTAAATCGTAGTGGACAGCAGTAGCATCGCGAACACTACCAGCCCAACCCGCACGCGGTGGATCTTGAAACGTTGACTGACCGCCGTGAGGAGCAGAACTGTTGCAAGTATCACCGTCACGCGTACATAGTCATCAGAGTGCTCGCGCGCCAGGTTTCCTTCCTCAAAAATTTCTCCGCTTCGCTTTTTTAGTTTGACCGACTCGTCCATTAAATGACCGTGATAATCCTGCGGTGATCCCGCCATTTGTGGGCCCGCAGGAGCATTGGGATTGTTGAGCGGATCGGACTTTACCCACGCCTCAAATGCCGGACGGAACTCTGGAAGTACTCTTCGTCTAAAAATCTCCGCTAGTATCTTATCGTCTTCGGCTTCTGCCTTCAGCCATTCCACGACGGTAGCGGCTACGTATAGGCGCTCTTGATTGGCCGTCGTCTCGAACCCCTCCGCCCGAATATGTACTTCACTGGATCTGTGGTACAGCTCGGCCTCGCGTCCTGTCCAGAGAGCTGCCTGATATCCGCTCCACGCTGTAGCAATGGCAACTGAGGCTAGCGTTATCGCTTCTATAATCTCCAGCAACTGACGCTCGACATCGGAGGAACGTCCTTGCTGCTCGTTGAGCTGAACTGCCAACTCGATATTCACGCCTCCGTTTTCCGGCATTCAAACAACTCCTTGGACGCTGTTAGCCGAGGTCATTTACCCAACCCGTCCGATAGTTAGTTGATTCGTGTTGAGAGCACTGGATTCATAAAGTCACTGGGTACGCAAATACACTCCGACGCCTGGCCGCTAGCCCCGCATAAGTGCCACCCGCCATCGGGCGCGTAGCACTTCCACTTCGAAGAGCGCGTCGTCAATTTCGCTTTCACTCAGTTCCCAATCCTTTGTGAACCGATTGATCGTTATGGAGGCGAAGTCCTGATACAAATCCGCCGCTCGAGTTGCGTCGCCGAGATAATCCGTCAGAATTCCGAGCGACCACTCCTCTTTTTTCCTGGGCTTATCAAGCAGACGCAGAGGCTGACCCGTCCTGGCCGCCACAACTTCCCAGCCATCGCCGATCCGAAAGCCCTTATAAGTGACTTTATTCGGATTTACTTTTGTCTTTGGGTACCTCATCTATTCTTGATGAGCCCATAATCTCACGGGCGCGCTATGCGTCCCAGTCTCATGCTGGGCGAGGCGAACAACCATCGCCCAGCACGTCTGCAAGCTGCACTATTGGCGTGCCATAACGACCCGCATTTCGGCTTCCGTGTCTTTGATTAGGTCGCCGCTGACATCCACCGTCACGTTGTGGATCGTACCCGTAAACCGAAATGGCGGTTTGTAGTCGGGTACAACCGCTCCGCCCGTATCCGCGCCGCAGATTATGCTGCCCGCGAGCCCAAAAGTTAACGGTACGGTGACCGAAATCGCTTCTTGTGCAACTAGCTTCCCATCGATGTAGAGCTGTGCGCGTCCGGGTGCGCCCCTGCCATGAGCGATATCCGGCTTGCCCGTCGCCTCAAACTCGAAGCGTAATTTGTGATGACCTTCCGGGACCGGAACTTTTGAAGTAACGTAGAAGATTTCGCTCCCTACATAGTTATAGCCGTAGCGGAACTTTCCATCTTTCACAAACAGAGTGTAGCCGCCCTGGATGTCACCCGCCGACAAAAGTACGCCCTCTGCGCCATCTTTCGGGATCTCCACATCGGCCGTGATGCTATAAGTCCGGTTAAACAGATAAGGACACGCGGCAGCCGGCACCGGTTGAGTATCCGGATAAAACGTGTAATGGATACGCGGAAGAGCGATCTGGGGCCGCGGTTCAACTAACCGCAAAGTGCCCCGGCTATCGATCGGCAGAACGTTGTACTTGCCAGCTTCTACATACCAGGTAGCGATCATCTCGATTAGCTTGTCCCGGTGCTCGCCTGCCAGGTTGTGGTTTTCTGCCCAATCCTTCTCGATGTGATACAACTCCCAATTCTTCGCATCCAGTTCGGTAAGTTTCTCGGCGCTGATCGGCGCACCGAATGAGAGGCCTGCCTCTTTGAAAGAAGTTCCAGGCCAAGGGCAAACTGCGCGCCAGCCGTCGTGATAGATGGAACGGTGCCCGAACATTTCGAAATACTGCGTATGATGCTTGGTTCTGGCCTCCGGATGATAGAACACATGAGCGAAACTCACTCCCTCGATCGGTGATTGTGTAACGCCTTTAATTGTCGCGGGGACTTCGATACCAAGCGCCTCGAGCACTGTTGGCGCCATGTCGACAGCGTGCGCATATTGAAACCGCACTTCGCCCTTACCGGCGATACCTTTGGGCCAATGCACAATAAACGGATCGCTGACACCCCCACGATAGGTCTCTCGCTTCCAGCGCCGGAAAGGAGTGTTGCCTGCGAACGCCCAGCCCCAAGGGTAGTGATTGAAGGTCGTTGGCCCCCCCAGCTCGTCGATCTTCTGCAGGTTTTCCTCAAGCGAGTCCGGGATGTTGTTGAAGAACTTGTTTTCATTGACGGATCCGTGTGGGCCGCCCTCAGCGCTGGCGCCATTGTCAGAGATGAACATGATCAATGTGTTCTCCCACTCGCCGAGAGATTTTAGAAATTCGAACAAACGTCCATATTCATGATCCGTGTGGGTCAGGAAGCCAGCAAAGACCTCCATCATACGGGCGGATAGTCTTTTCTCGTCCGGGGTGAGGGTATTCCACTCCTGAACGTCGGGGTCGTGGCGCGAGAGCGCAGCGTTCTTTGGAATGATCCCGAGTTCCTTCTGTTTTGCGAATGTCTTTTCGCGATAAGCATCCCAGCCGTCGTCGAACTGGCCTTTGTACTCATCCGCCCATCCCTTGGGAACTTGATGGGGCGCGTGCATTGCGCCTGGGCAGAAGTACATGAAGAATGGTTTGTTGGGCGCCACCTGCTTGGAATCGGCAATGAAGCTGATCGCCTTGTCTATCAAATCGGTGGTCAAGTGGTAACCCTCTTCGGGAGTTTTCTCCGCCTCTACGCAGTGGTTGTCGTATATGAGGTCGGGATGGTACTGGTCAGTGTCGCCACCCATGAATCCGTAGAAGCGCTCAAACCCGCGGCCTAAGGGCCATCGATCATATGGGCCGGCCGCAGTAACCTGATCCGCCGGAGTCAGGTGCCATTTGCCGACAGCGAAGGTATTGTACCCGTGCTGTAGCAGCATCTCGGAGAGGAACCCGTTTTCGAATGGTATATAGCCGTTGCCGCCTGGATATCCGGTTGAGCCTTCAGTGATGCACGCCAAACCGTTCGAGTGATGATTGCGGCCCGTCAAAATACACGACCGCGTCGGCGAACACAAAGCTGTAGTGTGCATGTTGCTAAAGCGGAGGCCGTTTTTCGCTAGGTCATCGAGATGCGGTGTTCGCATCGGGCTGCCATAGCACCCAAGTTGGCCGAAGCCTGTGTCGTCTTGGACTATAAACAAGACATTCGGGGCGCCTGGCTGTGCTCGTAACGGCTCGGGCCAAGCCGGAGTCGATTGATCCGCCGTCCGGGCTATTACGCCGGGAAACGCGGTTCCTGATTTGTATTCAGTTAGCTTTTTCAAATTCTTTTCCTTTCTTATTGCTTCTCTCGCGGGGAGAGATCAAGTATCAGTTGGGTACACAATTCTGTGCGAACGCCGCCATCACTCCTGTCGCGTCCTGACCGTCGCGCAACAGATCCGCCATGATCTTCATGGCGCTGTCGATGTGCTGGAAGAAAGCCTTATATCCGGCGCAAAGATAGTTCAGGCCGGGTTCTCCATCGGGCGTGTGCAAGAAGCGATTTCGCGGGCACTCTCCGTTACACGCAAACTTCACGCTGCACTCCCGGCAGTAACGCGGCAGAGAATCACGCTTGAACTCGCCGAAAGCGCGTTGCTGCTGCGATGCGACAAGTTGCACGAGATGCTGTTCGGTGATGTTTCCTAATTTGAACCGAGGTTCGACAAAGTGATCGCACGAATAGAGATCGCCATTGTGCTCGAGGGCCAATGCATTCCCGCAAGTTTCGGCGAAAATGCACAGCGAGGCGGGCATATCGAGCCATGAAGCAAGCGCGGATTCGAATAATTGAATAAAAACACTGCCCACATCGCGCGCGATCCACTCATCAAAAATACTGATCAGGAATTCGCCCCACTGCTCTGGTTTCACCGAACGCTCAGTTACTACTTCGCCCGCCTGAGTATAAAGAGGCCGCCGCAGATTTCGGCGCCCCCATCCGGCATTTGCAATTTCGACGGTCTCTTGCGCTGCGCGCTCGACGATAGGGATGAATTGGATAAACCGCGTTCGAAGCTCGTCGCGGAAAAACCGATAAACCTCTAAAGGATGATCCGCATTTGCCTTATGAATTGTGCACAGAACGTTGAAGTCAACATCGCATTTCTGCATCAGACGGGCCGCTCGCATCACGCGCGAGAATGTCGGCGAACCGGCTTTGTCGACGCGATAAGCATCGTGCACTGCCCGAGGGCCATCTATCGACAGACCAACCAGGACGGAATTCTCGTGCAGAAATTCGCACCATTCTTCGTCGAGAAGCATACCGTTCGTCTGGATAGTTTGTTCCAGGGTCATTCCGGCGCGTAAATATCTGCGCGCCAGGGCGGTGGCGCGGCGGAAAAAGTCGAGGCCCATCAGCGTGGGCTCACCACCCTGCCACGCAATCGTTACATGGGACGAGCGTTGCGACTCTATCGTCTGCCGCACATAGGCTTCCAGGATGTCGTTATCCATGCGGAACTTACTATGTGGATACAACGCTTCTTTCGAGAGGAAGAAGCAATACGTGCAATCCAGATTGCAGATAGCTCCAGCGGGTTTGGCTAGAACATGAAAAGACGATGGCGCATTACGAGGCCATACTTTTAATCCGTGCGGCACGCCGTGCATAGGAACGAACTGCAAGGCTTGATGCGAGCCGTCACCGCGCGGTCCAAAAAGTTTTATTTTTTGGCTGTTGCAGTCAGCCGCCGCTCGGACGGATTTGGAACGACAGATGACTGATGCGCGGAGGCAATACGGTTTGCGATTTCTCTTGCAAGCGAATAGGGCAGTCCCATGATTACCGCTCCTATAGCGACAGCGCCCAGAAAGCGGACTCGCTGAAATAACATAAATTGCACGACAATATCCAACGCGATCGCCACGATGAGCGGAATCATCAAACGGTGAAGTGCCTTTTTGAATAGCTCTTTCCTGTCAGGGTGCGTATATAAGTCCGACAAAAAGGGGGTTTGCCCTGCTCTCGCATCGTGCAATCCATCCCGGATTCCCAGAGCGGTCGCTATTATGGGCTGCACAATAAACCGTGCGTTCATCGGTCCGGTTAGGCGAGCAACGGTTCGTTCGAATGCGGGAGAAAACCAATCCATGATATTGCTTTAGAAACTTGTTGTCAGTGCAAGCAGAGCCAACAGGCCGAGAATTGCAAGCACTGACGCCACCGCAGTTGAGAGGCTAAACCGTGCCTCCATTCCCTCGGCGCGCAATAGTTTTATCTGGCGGTGATGATCTGCTATGGCAACGATTAGAGAGAATGCTCCCAGCGAAATCAGCACCATACCGACGCCCTCCGCAGTCCAGATGGCTCCGGCTGGACCTCTAACCAACACGTCCTTTTCAGCCAAGGCCTGAAAGAGCTTGGCTAGGGTAAAACCAAACCCAATCATGGAAATCGATGTGCGAATCCATGCCATCAAGGTGCGCTCGGCGCCCATGAAGGTTCTCCGCAAGGCAAGCACAGTACTGTGATCGCGCGCGCCGGTCGCAGCTTCCATCTTCATATACTCGGCACAATACTTTCGATAACAGTTGATTCTGACGAAACGCGACAAGCTCAAAAATTTCTATGTATCTGCGGTAACACAGCCCGCCCACGGGCTGGTCACAAGTCACTGCAGGTCTTATCGCTGACAGGCGGCAAACAGCAAATAGGGGCTGAACCCGTTTAGCTACTTTGTGGCCATCTCGTCCGCTCGACCTATCCTTTTGGAGGGCAAGCGCTGAATTCTTCCATGGCCATCCACAACGTCGGCCGAGCTATAAGTTGCAAGAACCGTTGACGAATTTCTCAACTCGTGCCGCCGAATTAGGCAGATGAGATCGTGCTTATCAAGCGACGGAGGGCCTTCCGCATTTACAAAGAACATAATGCTCTTGGGATCTGGATTATGTTCAAGCCCAAGTATGTGACCGATTTCGTGTACGGCGACGAGATATATATCGAGATCACTCAAGCTGCATTTAGGGTTGAAGGCAATCCATCCGCGAAAAGAGCGTCTGTTAGGGAGTTGTGATCGGGCAGCGACTAGAGGGAAATCAAACAGCGACGGATTACCCTCTATAACCTGAATGGAACATGTTGACACACTTGCGTCATGCCATCTCATGTCAAGAATATTCGCCCAGAAGTCCATCGCATGACGAAACTCCGCTTCCAGGTGTGGATTTGAGGTATTGATCCAGACACCCAGTTCCATGTGACCGTGTTTTGCTAACTCAGAGCTGTGCCGGCATGGTTTGCCTTCAGGCACCCAATTGCCTGCACTCCGGG